>NZ_JBMIRS010000116.1:0-23773 GCF_049198005.1 Paracidovorax sp. MALMAid1276
CAACGCCGCAGACCGCCCGACAAGGCCACTGCCCTTCGGGTTGGAGCGAAATCGGGCGGTTGAACGCCACGGCTGCTTGCATGGGCACGGGCCCATGCAAGCAGCCGTGGCATCCACTCATCCCGATTGCGCTCCAACGCGATCCCCTGGGAGATCGTAAACACGTTCTAAAGCCAGCGCTGCCCATTATTCCTTCAGGTGATTCCGGTATGTGCCTCTTTTGCCCCACCCCGTCCGCTGCGCCTTCGTCCCCCTGGTCCGCGCGCCGGGGCTTTTTGCTGGCGGCGGGTGCCGCCGCGGCCACGCCCGTGCTGGGCCAGGTGGACGTGGGCTCGTCCTCCAGCCTGCGCAAGCTGGTGCCCGCAGAAACGCTGGAGCAGTCGGCCGCCCAGCAATACCGCCAGATGCTGGAGCAGGCCCGCGCCAAGCGGGCCCTCGCGCCCGACAACCATCCGCAGCTGCAGCGCCTGCATGCCATCGCCAAGCGGCTGATCCCCTTTGCCGCACCGTGGAACGACCGCGCCCGGCAGTGGCGCTGGGAGGTCAACCTCATCGGCAGTCCGCAGATCAACGCCTTCTGCATGCCCGGCGGCAAGATCGCGTTCTACACCGGCATCCTCGACCAGCTCAAGCTCACCGACGACGAGGCCGCGATGATCATGGGCCACGAAATGGCGCATGCCCTGCGCGAGCACGCGCGCGAGCGCATCGCCAAGACGCAGGGCACCAACCTTGCGCTGCGCCTGGGCTCGCAGCTGCTGGGCCTGGGCGACCTGGGCCAGGCCGCAGCCAGCCTGGGCGGTCAGCTGCTCACGCTGCAGTTCAGCCGGTCCGATGAAAGCGAGGCCGACCTGGTGGGCCTGGAGCTGGCCGCGCGCGGCGGCTACGAGCCCTCGGCCGCCGTGAGCCTGTGGAAGAAGATGGGCAACGCCAGCGGCAGCAAGCAGGGCGGGCTGGCGTTTCTGTCCACCCACCCCTCGGGCCCTGCGCGCATCAGAGAACTGGAATTGAACGTGCCCAAGGTGCGGGGCTTGTACGAAGCCGCCCGCAAGAACGGCTAGGAGTCTGCGCGGTCAGGGCGTCGGCCGCGCAGGCTGGGCCTGCACCGGCTGCCAGGCGACCTGGACGGGGCTCTTGCGCGAGAACAGCTCCACGTGCGAGTCGATGGCGAATTGCACGCGCGCAAGGTTGTCGGCGTCTGCGGCGCTGCAGTCAAAGTGCAGGGCTTCGGCGTCGGCCCGCAGCACGCACAGACCCCACGGAAAGTGGGCCTCGCCCCGGTGCTCGTCGTAGTCCACGCGGATCTTGCGGGTGAAGTGGTAGCACAGCCGCTGCAGGTAGCGGCTGGCCTCGGGAGTGGGCACATGGCCCTCGCGTCGCATCATGGGGTGGTGGGTTGTGGTGGTGGGGAAAGCGGGAGAGGGGGCTACAGCGGCAGCGCAGCGTCGGCCAGCACCAGCAGGCTGCCCTGCGAGCAGCGCTCGACCCGGGCCTGCACGCCATAGGCGCGCTGCAGCAGGGCCGGCGTCAGCACCTGCGCCGGATCGCCCTCTGCGAGGACACCGCCACCGCCGAGCACCAGCACATGCTGGCAAAAGCGCAGCGCCAGGTTCAGGTCGTGCACCGCAACCAGACCCACGGTGCCCTGCTGCTGCACGAGGGCGCGCACGGCCTGCAGCACCTGCAGCTGCCAGCGCAGGTCGAGGGCGCTGGTGGGCTCGTCCAGCAGCAGCAGGCGCGGCGCGCGCACGATGACCTGCGCCAGGCCCACCATCTGCCGCTGTCCGCCCGAGAGTTCGTCCAGACGCCGCAGTGCCAGCGCCTGCAGGCCGAGCGAGTCCACCACCGATTCAATCGCGGCCTCGCGCTGCGCGGCCGTCCATTCGCTGCGGCTTGCCCGCAGCGCGCTCTGCCAGGTCTCGTAGGCCACCAGCGAGCTGCTCTGCGGCAACGCCTGGGGCAGGTAGCCCACGCGCCGCAGGCGCTCGCGTGGGGGCAGTGTGGCCAGGTCGATGCCTTCGAGCCACACCTGGCCCCGCACCGGTCGCAGACCGGCCACGGCCTTGAGCAGGGTGGATTTGCCCACCGCATTGGGCCCCACCACGGCCACCAGCGTGCCGGGCGGCACGCGCTGCAGGCACACGTCTTGCAGAACGGGGCGGCCAGGGTAGCCCGCCGCGAGCTGTGCCAGAGAAAACCCGTGCTCGCCCATCACGCAGCCCTGCGCTGGCGCAGCACCAGCGCCATGAAAAGCGGTACCCCCACCAGCGCGGTGATGATGCCGATGGGCAGCACCACGCCGGGCACCAGCGCCTTGCTCAGAATGGATGCGAGCGACAGCATGAGCGCCCCCGCGAGGGCGCTGCCGGGCAGGTAGTAGCGGTGGTCTTCGCCCAGCAGCATGCGCGCGATGTGCGGGCCCACCAGACCGACAAAGCCGATGGTGCCGACGAAAGACAGGGCCGTGGCCGCGACCAGGCTCACGCGCAGCAGCGTCACCAGCCGCAGGCGCTCCACGGCGATGCCGAAGCTGCGCGCCTGGTCTTCGCCCGCGCGCAGGGCCGTGAGCGCCCAGGCCTGCCGCGACGACCACAGCAGGCACACCGCGAGCACGGTGCCCAGGATGCCGATCTTGGCCCAGGTGGCGCGGCCCAGGCTGCCCATGGTCCAGAACACGATCTGCTGCAGGGCATTGCTGTCGGCGATGAACTGCAGCAGCCACAGCAGCGCCTCGAAGCTGAACAGCAGCGCAATGCCGAACAGCACCACGGTGTCCACCGTGGCGCCCTGGCGCCAGGCCAGGAGCTGGATCAGCGCCGTGGCGCAGGCCGCGCCCACAAAGGCGCACAGCGGCACGGCCAGGTTCTCGCCCCACGCCACGAGCGTGAAGCCGCTGACCACGGCGGCCGATGCGCCCACGGCGGCGGCGGCCGACACGCCCAGCGTGAACGGGCTGGCCAGCGGGTTGTTGAGCGCGGTCTGCATCTCTGCGCCAGCCAGGCCCAGGCTCGCCCCTACCAGGACGGCCATCACCGCGTACGGCAGGCGCACCTCCCACAGGATGACCTGCTGCGCCTGCGGCAGGCTGGCGGGTGCAAACACCCCGCGCAGCACATCGGCGAACGCGAAGCTGGAGGGGCCGAGGGCGATATCGGCCACCACGCTGACCCCGAGCACGGCCCCCAGCGCCAGCAGCAGCAGCAGGCGCCGCCGGGTGAAGTGGCGGTAGCGCTGAAGGAGCGTTCGCGGGTGGTGCGGCGTGTTGGCGGGCGGGCTCACGGCGGTGCGGGAATCGGAAGCAGCAGACATGGCAGGAAGGAGGGGTGGGGGGCTCAGCGCGGCTGCTGCGCCATGGCCAGCGCGCCGACCAGGCCCGGGAGCATGGCGCCGCCATGGTCCACTCCCGGCAGCACGTCGGCGTCCACATGCAGCTCGGGCCACGCCAGGCCCGAGAGCCGGTGCGCCAGTGCTTCGGTGCGCTGCATCAGGCGGCGCTCGGCCTGGACGGCGGCGCGCGCGGGTGTGGCAGCCGCCCGCTCGGTTTCGAGGCCGCCCACGCGCAGCCGCAGGCGCGCCTCAAACGGCCGGGGTGCGCTGGCATGGGCCAACACGAATTGCTCCGCCGTGCCCAGCACCTGCCCCTGGTTCCACCACACCGAGGGGCTGGTGGCCGCGTAGCGGTGGAATTGCGCCGGGCGCGTGAACAGCGCATGCAGCACGAAGAGGCCGCCCAGCGAGTGGCCGCTGATTGTCTGGCGCCGGCCGTCGATGCGAAAAGCCCGCGCGACCTGGGGCTGCAGCTCGCGCGCCATGAAGTCGAGCAGCAGGTCTGCACCCCCGGCCGCGGCCGTGGCAGCGCCGCCCGCGGCTGCCGGTGTGAAGTCCCGCAGGCGCTCTGCGGGGTGAAACGCCGCGTCGCCGGGGTGCCCGATGCCCACGACGATGGCGGCGTCGGGGCGAAGGCCGACGGGCCGCTCGGCGTCGTTGCGCGCCAGCTGTGCTGCGAGCGCGAAGGCGGCGTTGCCGTCCAGCACGTACAGCACGGGGTGGCCGTGCTCGGGCGCAGGCCCGGCCGGTGGCTGCACCCAGACGCGCCAGGTGCGGCCGCTGGCCGGGTCGCGCAGATCCCGCAGGTGCGTGCCCGGCAGGTGTGCGGCGGGGGCCTGCAGCAGCCCTGCGGACAAGTCGCTGCGGCCGCGGGCGGCGGTGCAGCCCGCCAGCAAGCCCGGACCGGCCGTGCCCATACCGATGCCCGCACCCGCTGCCAGCAGGGCGCGGCGCGTGCCCTGTCCGGGCGTGAAGCCGGGCATCAGAGGCTGGTCCAGTACACCCCGGTCAGCGGGATGGGCTGGAACTGGCTGAACAGGGCCTGCAGCGTGGCGCGCGGGTCCAGGTCGGCAAACAGCTCGGGGTGCAGCCACTGGGCAAGCACCTGCACGGCCACCACGTTGAAAGGAGAGTTGTAGTAGTGGTGCCAGATGGCATGCGCGCGGCCCGGCTGCTGCACCGCCTGCAGCTGCGCAATGCCGCGGCGCTGCGTGGCGCGCACCAGCGACGCGCGGGCTGCCTCGGGCGTGGCGTCGGCACCCAGCACGATGCGCAGCGGCGACTTGTCGGCGGTGGCCATGTTTCCGATGCCGGTGCCGATGTACAGCCGGGGCTGGGCGGCGATCAGGTATTCGGGGTTCAGCGTGCCGTGCTCTCCGGGGATGCGGCCGCGCGCTACGTTGTCGGCGCCCGCAGCGTCCAGCAGCACGCCGACCAGGCCCACCATGGTTGCGCAGCAGTCATCGGCCAGGCCCACCCGGTTCTCCAGGAACACGCTGGGGCGGCGCGTGCCTGCGGGCAGCGTGCGCAGGCGCGATTCCACGCGGTCAAGCTGTGCGCGCCAGACGGCGTTGAAGGCCTCGGCCTCCTTGCGCTTGCCCAGCACGGTGCCCAGCAGCTCCATGCTGCGGGGTGTGTTTTTCAGCGGGTCGTGGCGGAAGTCGATGAACACCACGGCCACTCCGGCGGCCTCCAGCCGGGCCAGGGTCTCGCGGTCATTCTTGCTGGGCCCGTGGCCGCTGGCCAGGCCCAGAATGGCCACCTGCGGGCGCAGTGCGATGGCCTGTTCGTCGCTGAAGCTGCCCGCATTGTTGCGGCCCACGCGCGGCACCTTGTCGAGCTGCGGAAAGCGGCTGCGCCATTGCGCATAGCCGGCCGGGTCCAGCGTTTCGTAGTCGCCCATCATGCCCACCAGGCGGCGGGCCACGTCGTCGCGCTCAAACACCCCCAGTGCGGGCAGCAGGCGGCCCTCGCCCAGCAGGATGCGATCCACCCTGGCAGGCAGGGTGACTGTGCGGCCGGCCAGGTCGGTCACCGTGTGGAGAGGGCCTTGCTGGGCGTGCGCCCGGGAGGGCAGGGCCGTCGTGATGAGGAGGATGGCCAGGCTGCAGACCAGCGTGGCCAGGCCGGGCCGCGAAGCCAGCCAGCGGGGGAGGGTGAGAGTCATGGGTGCCCGGGAGCCCTGCCGCACGGAGTGTGGGCGCAACAGCTTCCTATATTGAGAATCATTTGCATTTATTATCGCAAGTTGCTAGCATCCCATGGCCTCGCGCCTGCCGTGTTTGCCCGCCAGAGAAAAACCTTTGCGCCAGCAAGTGCCGGCTTGCGGCACCCGTTGTCAGCCCATCACCCATTCGTCCATGTCCCTCGTCACACCGCTGCACATCCAGCCTGCGGCGCCGCCCTCCGAAGGCCAGCAGGCCTCGCTACAGCGCCATCTGCAGAGCGTGCGTGTGCTGCGCCCGGGCTTGCACCTGCATGCCGACGACACCGCCGACGTGCAGGACTTCACGGCCAGCGGCGACATGGAAACGGGCTTGCGCCTCGTGGTGCTGCTGGAGGGCGCCGTGGACGTGAGCTATGGCCCGCGCCGGGTCGCGCTGTCCAGCACGGCAGCGCCGCGCGTGCGAACACCCGGCCAGCCCCGCGGACTGCTGGTGTCGGTGGCGCAGACCGAGCGCTTCGAGCGCCGCGCCAAGCGCGGGACCTACGCACGGCGCGTCAGCGTGGGCCTGGGAGGGGATTGGCTGGAGCAGTTGGCCGGGGCTTCCGGCTCCGGGGCCGTGGAGGCGTTTCGCCGCCAGCACCTTGCCATGCACCACTGGCAGCCATCGGCCCGCATCGCGGCGGTGGCAGAGCAGATCACGCACGCGCCCGACCTGAGCCCGCTGCTGCTGCACCTGTACCTGGAAAGCCGCGCGCTGGAGCTGGCGGGCGAAGCCCTGGCCAGCCTGGCGCAGCACGCGCCGGGACCGGTGCCAGCCCCCGCCCCGACGCCCGTCGCCGCAGGCCTGCGGCTGCTGCCGCATGAACACCAGCGCATGCGTGCGCTGCACGCGTTCCTGCAGACCGACAGTGCGATGGACATGTCGCTGGACGCGTTGGCGCGCCAGGCGGGCACCAACGCCAACACGCTGCAGCGGCACTTTCGCGCCGTGTACGGCACCACCGTGTTCGACTTCGTGCGCGAGCACCGACTGCAGCGTGCCCGGCTGGCGCTGGAGCACGACGGCATGTCGGTGGGGCAGGCAGCGCTCGTGGCGGGCTACAACAGCGCCGCCAACTTCGCCACCGCCTACCGCAGGCGGTTTGGCCTGCCGCCCAAGCTCTCGCGCGGGAGAGTCTGACCCGCTTCCTGAGCCGCGCCTTTCCCGACAGGCGGCCGCCCCGCGCGCGCTGCGCATGCTGCAAACATCTTTGTTGGCCTTGCAAACACAGCCAGGCAGGCCGCGTGAAATCATCGTCGCTTGCCGGATGCAACAGGTCGGCACGCGTTGCGCCACGTTCCAGGCCGTGGACTGACGACCCCGCTCTCCATCGGGGCTGCGTCCGCGCTGGATATGAAATCGCACTCATTCTTGTTTGCAATTCCTTGGATCGGGGCGCACTTCCATCTCCAACCGTTCTTTTGATTCAGGATTTCTATGCAGACTTGCCGCCCATGCCCGGATGCCGCCCGGGCCGATCGTTTTGCGCTGCGCCAGGTGGCCCAAGCCTGTGCGTGCGCCTTGCTGGCCGGCGCGGGGGCCGCCATCGCCCAGAGCCCCGAACCCACCGCGCTTACTGCGCCTACTGCGGCCCCTGCGGCGCTGAAGGAGGTCACGGTGAATGCGGTGGCGGAAACCCCGGAAACCCTGCCGGCGGCGGCGCCAGGCGGCAAGGTGGCCCAGGGTGCGCGCCTGGGGGTGCTGGGCAATGTCGGTGTCATGGACACCCCCTTCAACGTGACGGGCTACACCGCCGAAGGCATTGCCGACCAGCAGGCACAGACCATCGGCGCGGTGCTCAGGACAGACCCCTCGGTGCGCATGACGACCAACGAAGGCCATGTGGTGGAGAACTTCATCATCCGCGGCTTCGGCGTGTCGGCCAACTCCCTTGCCATCAACGGCGTGTATGGCCTGGCGCCCGAGCAGAACACACCCACCGAGATGTTCGAGCGCGTGGAGGTGCTCAAGGGCCCCGGCGCCATGATGCTGGGCATGCCGCCTGCGGGTGATGTGGGCGGCGCCATCAACCTGGTGCCCAAGCGGGCCGGCAAGGATCCGCTGACGCGCGTGACCACCACCTGGTCCGATCAATCCAACGTGGGCGTGCATGCCGACGTGGCGCGCCGTTTCGGACCCGAGCAGCGCCTGGGCGTGCGGGTGAACGGCGTGCTCTCGGGCGGCGAGACCTGGCTGGACCACCAGACCAAGAAGCGCGAGATCGGCCACCTGGCGCTGGACTACCAGGGCTCGGGCTGGAGCGTGGAGGCCGACGCCTATTCGCTGACCAACAAGGTGCGCAAGGGCGTCACCATGCAGCCCATCATCACCGGCTGGACCACGGTGCCGCGCGCACCCGATGGCTCCACCAACTTCTTCTACGGTGAGGGCGTGTTCAGCAACACCGAAACGCAGGGACTGATCGTGCGCGGCCAGGCGAAGCTGGGCGCCGGGTGGACGGCGTTTGCCTCGGCCGGCCATGCGCGGCATGCGTACGACGGTTTCATCTTCGGCACGCGCCCGGTGTGGACCGTGGCCAATGCCGCCACCGGCAACGCCACGGGCACGGCCTACAACTCGTGGGGCGAGTACGAGACCACCACGGCCGAGCTGGGCCTGCGCGGCCAGTTCACCACGGGTGCGGTGGCGCACAAGCTCACGCTCTCGGCCAACGTGCTGGACTACGAAGGCGGCAGCCGTGGCAACGGCACGGCCAGCATCACCAGCAACATCTTCAACCCCACGCCCATCACCATGCCGCCAGGGGCGCCCGCATCCAGCTTCACCCCAACCAGCGACGACGTGCACACCGGCCTGAGCGTGGTGGACACCCTGTCGTTTGCCGAGGACAAGCTGCAGCTCACCCTGGGCCTGCGCGCCCAGCAGGTGAACCAGAAGCTCGCCAGGTACAAGGAAACCGCCGTGACCCCGCTGGTCGGTGTGGTTGCCAAGCCCTGGGGCGACAACATTTCGCTGTATGGCAACTATGTGGAAGGCCTGAGCGCCGGCACCACGGTGAAGGCGCCGTATGCCAACGAGGGCGAGACCTTCAAGCCGTACAAGACCCAACAGATGGAAGTGGGCGTGAAGTGGATCACGGGCGGCATCACGCAGACGGTGAGCCTGTTCCAGATCAGCAAGCCCGCCCTGATCGAAGCCAACAACCGCCAGCTGCTGGACGGCGAGCAGCGCAACCGTGGTGTGGAATGGAACCTCTTCGGCCAGGTGGCCCGGGGCCTGTCGCTGCTGGGCGGCGTGGCCTACACCGAAGCCACGCAGACCAAGACCACGCGTGGCGTGAACCAGGGGCGCAGCCAGTTCGGTGTGCCCAAGTTCACGATGAACCTGGGAGCGGACTGGGAGGTTCCGGGCGTGCAGGGCCTGTCGCTCAACGGCCGGGTCAACCACACGGGCGCCCAGTGGCTCACGGGAGACAACAGCGTGAAGCTGCCCGCCTGGACCACGCTGGACGTGGGAGCCCGATACGCCACACGCTTGGGAGCCCAGCCGGTGGTGCTGCGTGCCACGGTCACCAACCTGGCCAACAAGGCGTACTACGACAGCATCTGGGGTGCAGGCCGGGTCAACGTCGGTGCGCCGCGTGCCGTGCGGCTGTCGGCCAGCTTCGACTTCTGAGGGCACTGTCGCAAGGGGGCCGGCGCGTGACCTGGTGGGCGCGCCGGCGCCCCGGCAAGCGGCATGTAGCTATCAAACAAATAGCTGAAGAGACAATATGGTAAAGCGCTGAAGGCCAAAAAGGATGCGAAAAATCAGGTGCCACCCACGTACGGGTTGCTCTGGCGCTCGCGGCCAAAGCTGCTTTCCGGCCCGTGGCCGGGGATGAACACCGTCTGGTCCCCCATGGGCCACAGGCGCTGGGTGATGCTGTCGATCAGCTGCTGGTGGTTGCCCTGCGGAAAGTCGGTGCGCCCGATGCTGCCCGCAAACAGCACGTCGCCCACAAAGGCGCGGTCGATCTGCGGCGCGTGGAACACCACGTGCCCGGGCGTGTGGCCGGGGCAGTGGCGCACCTGCAGCGTCTCGTGGCCGATCTGCACCGTGTCGCCATCGGCCAGCCAGCGCGTGGGCGTGAAATGCTGCGCGGGCGGAAACCCGAACATCGCGCTTTGCTCGGGCAGCCCGTCGATCCAGAACTGGTCGCCCGGGTGCGGGCCGATGATGGGCAGCGAGAGCTGCCCGGCCAGCTCGCCCGTGCCGCCCGCATGGTCGATGTGCGCGTGCGTGAGCCAGATCTGCGCGAGCGTGATGCCCAGGCGCTGTACTTCGGCCAGCAGCACGTCCAGATCGCCGCCCGGGTCGATCACGGCCGCCTGCGCGGTGGCGTCGCACCACACCAGCGAGCAGTTCTGAAGAAAGGGAGTCACGGGGACGGTGAGGTAGCGGAGCATGGCGGCGGCAACAACGGTAGGGGAGTGCGGGTCGGTTCGTGGGGCGTGGTCAGGGTTGCTGGCAGGCGCGCGGTCACAGGGCGAAGTCGTATTCGACCGTGATCGGCGCATGGTCGGAAAACTTCTCGCCCTTGTAGATGGACTCCGTGCGCGCCAGCGCGGCCAGCGCCGGGGTGGCCAGGTGGTAGTCCAGCCGCCAGCCCACGTTGTTCGCATAGGCCTGGCCCCGGTTGCTCCACCAGGTGTAGGCGGTGTCGGTGGCCGTGGGTTGCAGCTGACGGTAGACGTCGATCAGGCCGCCGCCTTCATCAGTTGTGTGCAACAACTTTGTCATCCACGCGCGTTCTTCGGGCAAAAAGCCGCTGTTCTTCTGGTTGCTGCGCCAGTTCTTCAGGTCGATTTGCTGGTGCGCAATGTTGATGTCGCCGCACAGGATGAACTCGCGCCCGGCCTTCAGGCCCATGAGGTGCGGATGGAACTCGGCCAGGAAGCGGAACTTGGCCAGCTGCCGTTCTTCACCCGACGAGCCGCTGGGAAAGTACGCGCTGATGATCGACAGCTTGCGCGCCGGGGTGTCAAAGCGCAGCTCCACATATCGGCCTTCTGCATCAAATTCTTCTGATCCATAGCCAGTGACTATGTCAGACGGTTCATGGCGCGTGTACACGCCCACGCCGGAATAGCCCTTCTTCTGCGCAAAGTGGAAGTGCCCCTGCAGCCCCGCCAGCCGTTCAAAGCGGTTGGCCATGTCGGCCGCCTGGGCCTTCACTTCCTGCACGCAAATACAATCCGGCCGCGTGGCTGCCATCCAGCTTTCCACGCCTTTGCTGGTGGCCGAGCGGATGCCGTTGAGATTGAGGCTGGTTAACTTGAACAAGGAATTTCCCATGGTGGATGTTGGCGCGCAAACCTCGGAGCAGGGCCGGCTGGCGCAGGAATTTGTACAGTTCGCCGTGGAATCCGGCGTGCTGCGTTTTGGCGAGTTCAAGACCAAGGCGGGGCGCCTGAGTCCGTATTTCTTCAACGCGGGGCTGTTCGACGACGGGCGCAAGCTCGGTCGGCTCGCGGAATTCTATGCAAAAGCCCTGGTGGCCAGCGGCATTGAGTTCGACATGGTCTTCGGCCCCGCGTACAAAGGCATCCCACTGGCCGCCACCGTGGCGGTGGAGCTGGCGCGGCTGGGCCGCAACGTGCCCTTTGCCTACAACCGCAAGGAGGCCAAGGACCACGGCGAGGGCGGTACGCTGGTGGGCGCGCCCCTGCAGGGCCGGGTGCTCATCGTGGACGATGTGATGTCTGCAGGCACCGCCGCGCGCGAGTCGATTGCCATCATCCGGGCCGCCGGTGCCACTCCCCACGCCGTGGCCATTGCGCTGGACCGCCAGGAAAAAGCCACCGAGAATGGCCAGGATGTCGACCACAGCGCCGTGCAGTACGTGCGCCAGCAACTGGGCATGCAGGTGTGCGCCATTGCCCGGCTGGCAGACTTATTGCTGTACCTCTCGCAAAACGGGGAAGAGGGGATGCGCTCCCACCATGAAAAAGTGCTGGCCTACCGCCAGCGGTACGGCGTCAACGAAGGGTAGATGACTTGAGCACATCGGCGTGGATCTTGGGCGGAGTTCTGTTGGCCACCCTGGGCGCCGAATGCGCCTGGGCGCAGTCGCAGAGCGGCGCCACGGGCGGCATCTACACCTGTGTGGACCGCAACGGCCGCCGCCTCACCGCCGACCGCCCGATTGCCGAATGCGCCGACCGCGAACAGCGCGAGCTGAGCCCTTCCGGGGTCACGCGCCGCCAGATCGGCCCCACGCTGACCGAGATCGAGCGCGCCGCGCTGGAGGCCAAGCGCCGGCAGGAGGCCGAAGAACGCGCCAAGATTGTGGAAGAGCGCCGCCGAGAACGCGTGCTGGTGGCCCGCTACCCGGACAAGGCTGCGCACGACGCCGAGCGCGCCGCCGCCGTGCAGATGGTGGACGAAGTCACCGCCACGGCCGAAAAGCGCCTGGCCGACCTGCGCGCCCAGCGCAAGGGCTTTGATACCGAGATGGAGTTCTACAAGAAGGACCCCAACAAGGCGCCCATGTCCCTGCGCCGCAAGATCGCCGAGAACGGGGACAGCATTGCCGAGCAGCAGCGCTTCATCGCCGGGCAAGACCAGGAAAAGCGGCGCGTGCATGCGCGCTTTGATGCCGAGCTGGCACACCTGCGCAAGCTGTGGGACGGCCACCGCGTGCCGCTGCCCTCCGCAGGCGCGGGCCCCGAAGAGGCGGCCGCCTCACGATAAGGAAGGAGGGGGAGCGGACTCTCATGCGTCCGCAGCACCCTGCACTTCACCCGCAACGACGCAATGAACAACGGGGCACGCAGGCCCCGTTTTTTTGTGCCAGGGCCGTCGCAGCCGCTGCGGCCCGCGCGTTCACCCCGCCAGCTTGGCGCGCAGCACCTCGTTGACCTGCGCAGGGTTGGCCTTGCCCTTGCTGGCCTTCATGATCTGGCCCACCAGCGCGTTGAAGGCCTTGTCCTTGCCCGCGCGGAACTGCGCGACGTTGTCGGGGTTGGCGGCAATCACCTCGTCGATGATCTTCTCCAGCGCGCCCGTGTCGTTCATCTGCTTGAGGCCCTTGGCGTCGATCACTGCATCGATATATGCCATCGCTGAATCGTGCATTGTTCCTGGGGCGTGGATCAAGTCCTCTGCAAATATCTTTCTCCCTGCCGCATTGGAAATTGTTCCGTCAGCAATGCGAGTGATCAGGGCCGCCAAGTTTGCAGGGGGAACTACCCCCGCAAACTCATCAAAGGACATGTCTTCAACGGCGTTCAAGTACTTGGACACCTCGCCCATGATCCAGTTGCTGGCCAGCTTGGGCTGGCCGCAGGCCTGCGCGGCCGCTTCGAAATACGCGGCCATGGCCTTGCTCTGCGTGAGCGTGGTGGCGTCGTATTCGGGCAGGCCGTAGCCCGACACAAAACGCGCCGCCATGGCGCGCGGCAGCTCGGCCATGCGGGCGCGCTCCTCGTCCACCCAGGCGGCCGAGACGTGCAGCGGCGGCAGGTCCGGGTCCGGAAAGTAGCGGTAGTCGGCCGCGTCTTCCTTGGTACGCATCGCGCGGGTCTCGCCCGTGTCGGGGTCGAACAGCACGGTGGCCTGCTGGATCGCGTGGCCGTCCTCGATCTGCTCGATCTGCCAGCGGATCTCGTAGTCGATGGCCTGCTGCATGAACTTGAACGAGTTCAGGTTCTTGATCTCGCGGCGCGTGCCGAGCGGCTGGCCCGGCTTGCGCACCGACACGTTGGCGTCGCAGCGGAAGGACCCTTCCTGCATGTTGCCGTCGCAGATGCCGATCCAGGTCACGATCTTGTGCAGCTCTTTCGCGTAGGCCACGGCTTCTTCGCTGCTGCGGATGTCGGGCTCGGTCACGATCTCCAAAAGTGGCGTGCCCGCACGGTTCAGGTCGATGCCGCTTTGACCAATGAAATCCTCGTGCAGCGACTTGCCCGCGTCTTCTTCCAGGTGGGCGCGCACCAGGCGCACGGTCTTCTTCTCGTCGCCGAGGTAGAACGACACCTCGCCGCCCTGCACCACCGGAATCTCGAACTGGCTGATCTGGTAGCCCTTGGGCAGGTCAGGGTAGAAATAATTCTTGCGCGCAAAGATGCTCACGGGCGCGATGTGCGAGCCCAGCGCGAGCCCCAGGCGGATGGCGCAGGCCACGGCCTCGCGGTTCATCACGGGCAGCGTGCCGGGCAGGGCCAGGTCCACGGCGCAGGCCTGGGTGTTGGGCTCGGCGCCAAAGGCGGTGCTGGCGCGGCTGAAGATCTTGCTCTGGGTGGCGAGCTGGGTGTGGGTCTCAAAGCCGATGACGACTTCGTAGCCCTGGATGAGTTTGGCAGACATGGAAGGATCTGTCCTTGGCAATCACTATCAAATAAGGAGCGGTCAGCGCTTGGTGGGCAAGGGCTGTAGGCCAAAAAGCCTTGAATGCCTTGCGCAGAAAGCGCTGCCCGCTATGATTTTCAGAGCGCAGACCGCAAATGGAAGTCCGTGGCCTGCATTTTCAGAGCGCAGACCGCAAATGGAAGTCCGTGGCCTGCTGCAGGCGGTGCGCCGCGTTCAGCAGGCGGCTCTCCTGGAAGTAGTTGCCGATCAGCTGCAGCCCCACGGGCATGCCGCCCTCGCCAAAGCCGGCCGGCACGCTCATGCCGGGCAGGCCGGCCAGCGAGCCGGGCAGGGTGAAGATGTCGGCGAGGTAGTCGGCCAGCGGGTCGGCGCCGTGCTCGCCCAGCTTCCAGGCCACCGTGGGCGCCACGGGGCCGGCGATCAGGTCGCAATCCTTGAACGCGTTCTGGAAGTCGTCGGCGATCATGCGGCGGATCTTCTGCGCCTGCAGGTAGTAGGCGTCGTAGTAGCCGTGCGAGAGCACATAGGCGCCGATCATGATGCGGCGCTTGACCTCATCGCCAAAACCCTCGGCGCGGGTCTTCTTGTACATGTCCACCAGATCGGTGTAGTCCTTGGCGCGGTGGCCGAACTTCACGCCGTCGAAGCGGCTGAGGTTGGAGCTGGCCTCGGCCGGGGCGATGATGTAGTAGACGGGAATGGACAGCTCGGTGCGTGGCAGGCTGATGGGTACGAGTTTTGCGCCGAGCTTTTCGTATTCCTTGAGCGCTGCGTCCACCGCCGCGCGCACATCGCTCGCCAGGCCGTCGCCAAAGAATTCGGCGGGAATGCCGATGCGCAGTCCGTCGATGCTGTCGTTCAGCCTGGCGCTGAAGTCTTCGGCCGGCACGTCCAGGCTGGTGGAGTCGCGGTCCGGGTCGGGGCCGCACATGCTGGAGAGCAGCAGTGCGCAGTCTTCGGCGCTGCGGGCCATGGGGCCGGCCTGGTCCAGGCTGGAGGCAAAGGCGATCATGCCGTAGCGGCTGGCGCGGCCATAGGTGGGCTTGATGCCGGTGATGCCGCAGAAGCTGGCGGGCTGGCGGATGGAGCCGCCCGTGTCGGTGCCGGTGACGGCCGGGGCCAGGCGCGCGGCCACGGCGACGGCGCTGCCGCCGGACGAGCCGCCGGGAATGCGGCCGGTGTCCCAGGGGTTGCGCACGGGGGCCGGGGCGTCAAAGCCCACGGGGGCCACGGCCGAGTTTTCGTTGGCCGAGCCCATGGCGAACTCGTCGCAGTTGAGCTTGCCCAGCGTCACGGCGCCCGCGTCGGCGAGCCGGGCGACCACGGTGGCGTCAAAGGGCGACTGGTAGCCCGCGAGCATCCTGGAGCCCGCAGTGCTGGGGAAGCCCTGGGTGACAAAGATGTCCTTGTGCGCAATCGGCACGCCGGCCAGCGGGCCTGCAGTGCCAGCGGCAATGGCGGCATCCTGCGCGCGGGCCTGGGCCAAGGTGATGTCGGGGTTCACGGCCACAAAGGCGCCCAGATTCTGGTGGGCGTGGGCGCGGTCCAGGAAGTGCTGGGCGGCCTCGACGGCCGAGACGCGGCGCGCGCGCAGCTCGGTGGCCAGCTGGGCCACGCCCAGGTCATGCAATGCGGTGGAAGTCATTCGGCGAAAGTCGGATTGTCTTGCTTACTCGATCACTTTGGGCACGAGGAACAGGCCCCGTTCGACGGCGGGCGCGCTGTGCTGGTTGGCCTCGCGCTGGTTGGGTTCGCTGGCAACGTCCTCGCGCAGGCGCAGGGCCACTTCCTGGATGGCCGCCACGGGGTGGGCCAGGGGCGTGACGCCCGAGGTATCCACAGCCCGCATCTTCTCGACGATGTCGAAGAAACCGTTGAGCTGAGTCAGCATGCGCTCACTTTCGGAGGAGGTCAGCTCAAGCCGCGCCAAATTGGCAATGCGGCCGATGTCCTGGGGGGTCAAAGCCATAGGGAGGAGAATCTAAAGAAACCAGACGTAAAGCTGTGATCCGGCCCGCGCGGCGGGGAGTTATTCACAGGGGATGGGGTATTATCCCGGCTTTGTCGCAATGGCCCTTTTTTTGCCGGTGATTGTGCGAAAAAAGCGTTATCTGACCCCCACCCACACCCTGATACACCCGGCGATGGCAGGCCGACGCGCATGCCGTGCCTGAGAGGATTCCTGAATGTTCGGAGCTTTCCGTCGGTACTTCTCCACCGACCTTGCCATTGACCTTGGCACCGCCAACACCCTCATCTTCGCGCGCGACAAGGGCATCGTTCTGGACGAGCCGTCCGTGGTGGCCATCCGCCACGAGGGCGGCCCGCACGGCAAGAAGGTGATTCAGGCGGTGGGCCACGAGGCCAAGGCCATGCTGGGCAAGGTGCCCGGCAACATCGAAGCCATCCGCCCGATGAAGGACGGCGTGATCGCCGACTTTGTGATCACCGAGCAGATGATCAAGCAGTTCATCAAGATGGTGCACCCGCGCACGCTGTTCACCCCCAGCCCGCGCATCATCATCTGCGTGCCCTGCGGCTCCACCCAGGTGGAGCGCCGCGCCATCAAGGACGCGGCCGAGGCCGCCGGCGCCACCGCCGTGTATCTCATCGAGGAACCCATGGCCGCCGGCATCGGCGCGGGCCTGCCGGTGTCGGAGGCGTCGGGCTCCATGGTGGTGGACATTGGCGGCGGCACCACCGAAGTCGGCGTGATCTCGCTGGGCGGCATGGTCTACAAGGGCAGCGTGCGCGTGGGCGGCGACAAGTTCGACGAGGCCATCATCAGCTACATCCGCCGCAACTACGGCATGCTGATCGGCGAGCCCACGGCCGAAGCCATCAAGAAGAACATCGGCTCGGCCTTCCCGGGCTCCGAAGTGCGCGAAATGGAAGTCAAGGGCCGCAACCTGTCCGAAGGCGTGCCGCGCAGCTTCACCATCTCCAGCAACGAAGTGCTGGAAGCCCTGACCGACCCGCTCAACCAGATCGTTTCGGCCGTGAAGAACGCGCTGGAGCAAACCCCGCCCGAGCTGGGCGCCGACATTGCCGACCGCGGCATGATGCTGACCGGCGGCGGCGCGCTCTTGCGCGATCTGGACCGCCTGCTGGCCGAAGAAACCGGGCTTCCCGTGCTGGTGGCCGAAGACCCGCTGACCTGCGTGGTGCGCGGCTGCGGCATTGCGCTGGAGCGCATGGACCGCCTGGGCAGCATCTTTACCAGCGAGTGATCCTGCGATGCCTGTCCTGCCACAGGCACGGGACCACCACTGCCACAGAACCTGCCACTGAACGCATGCGCCGCACATGCCGCTGGGTACTCTAGAGCGCAGCGCTCCTCCATTCTTCAAACAGGGCCCTTCGGCCCTGTCGCGTTTGGCCGTCTATAGCGCGCTGGCGGTGTTCCTCATGGTGGCGGACGTGCGCTTCAAGCTGACCGAGCCGGTGCGGCAGGTCGTGGGCACGGTGCTGTATCCCGTGCAATGGCTGATGCTGCAGCCGGTGGAGTTTGCCAGCCACGGCGCGGGCTACTTCCAGGCGCTGAAGTCGGCCCAGGAAGAAGCGGACGCGGCGCGCAAGCAGATGACCCTGATGGGCCAGCGGGCCAACCAGGCCGAGCAGCTGGCGCTGGAGAACACCCGCCTGCGCGGGCTGCTGGCGCTGCGCGAGCGGCTGGCCACGCCGGCCCAGGCGGCCGAGGTGATCTACGACACGGCCGACACCTACACCCGCCGCGTGGTCATCGACCGGGGCCAGGTGGGCGGCGTGGAGCTGGGCTCGCCCGTGATGGACGAGGCCGGTGTGCTGGGCCAGGTCACGCGCGTGTTTCCGCTGGTGAGCGAGGTCACCCTGCTGGTGGACCGTGACCAGGCGATCCCCGTGCTCAACGTGCGCACCGGCGCGCGCGGCGTGGCCTATGGCGACCCGGTGGCCGGGCACGGCGGTGGGGGCATGGAGCTGCGCTTCATGCCGGCCAACGCCGATGTGCGCGAAGACGACCTGCTGACCACCAGCGGCGTGGACGGCCTCTACCCCTCCGGCCTGCCCGTGGCGCGCGTGGTGCGGGTGGAGCGGCGCGCCGATTCGGCCTTTGCCCGCATCTACTGCATGCCGCTGGCGCAGGTGCACGGCGCGCGCCACGTGGTGGTGCTCAAGCCGCTGGCCGACAACACCCTGCCGCGCCCTGCGCCCGTGCCCACTTCGCCCGCCAAGCGCGGAACCCGCAAATGACACGCTCCGCTGCCACCGTTCTTCTGGAAGGAGCCGCGCCATGATCATGCCGCGCGGCGAGCCGCTGCTGATGCCGGTGAACCCGGTGTTCATCGTCGCCAGCCTGGCGGCGGGCCTGGCGGTCAACATGCTGCCCCTGGGCCGCGTGGAATGGACGCCGGACCTGGTCATGGTGCTGCTGGTGTTCTGGGGCGTGCACCAGCCGCTGCGCATCGGCATGGGCGTGGCCTTTGTGCTGGGCCTGTGCATGGACGTGGCGCAGTCGGCCCTGCTGGGGCAGCACGCGCTGTCGTATGCCGTGCTGTCGTTCGCGGCCATCGCCATCCACCGGCGCCTGCTGTGGTTCAGCGTGCCCTCGCAGGCGCTGCAGGTGCTGCCGCTGTTTGCGCTGGCCCATGCGATCGAGCTCTTGCTGCGCATGGCCTCGGGCGGTATCTTCCCGGGCTTGTGGAGTTTTGCGGCGCCGGTGCTGGAGTCGCTGCTCTGGCCCATCGCCAGCTGGGTGCTGCTGGCGCCCCAGCGCCGCCCGCCCGACAGCGACCAGAACCGCCCGCTCTAGACATGATGCAACCCCCTGAGCGGCTGCGCCGCTTCCCCTTCTCTCGCAGCGCTGCGCCCTGCGGGAAGGGGGACGACGCCCTCGGGGCGGGGCGGCCCTTGCTCGGCGTCCCCTTGGCTGGGCCGCGTCGGTCGCACAGGCAGTGTGCTTCTGGGCCGCGTCTTCGGGAGATCGGCCATGACTGAGCTGCGCAGCAGCGAGGCCGAAGCGTTCCGCTTCCGCATGCGCGCGCTCGTGATCGGCGCGGTGGTGCTGATCGCGTTTGGCCTGGTGGCGGCGCGCCTCGTCTATCTGCAGGTGGTCCGGCATGACGACCTGGCCGCGCAGGCCGAGAGCAACCGCACGGCGGTGGTGCCCATCGTGCCCAACCGGGGCCTGATCCTGGACCGCAATGGGGTGGTGCTGGCCACCAACTACTCGGCCTACACGCTGGAGATCACGCCTTCGCGCGCTGGCACGCTGGACGACACCATCGACGAACTCTCCAAGGTGGTCGAGATCCAGACGCGCGACCGGCGCCGCTTCAAGCGGCTGATGGAAGAGTCGCGCAACTTCGAATCGCTGCCCATCCGCACGCGGCTCACCGACGAAGAGGTGGCCCGCTTCACGGCCCAGCGCTACCGCTTTCCCGGCGTGGACATCAAGGCCCGGCTGTTCCGCAACTACCCGCTGGGCGACGTGGCGAGCCACGCCATCGGCTACATCGGCCGCATCAACCAGGCCGAGAAGGCGCGCATCCAGGACTCCGAAGACGAAGCCAACTACCGGGGCACCGAATACATCGGCAAGCTCGGTATCGAGCAGAGTTTCGAGTCGGCGCTGCACGGCGCCACGGGCGTGGAGCAGATGGAGACCTCGGCCGGCGGGCGGGCGGTGCGCAAGCTCGCCAGCCACGCGGCCACACCCGGCGACAGCGTGGTGCTGTCGCTCGACATCAAGCTGCAGAAGATGGTCGAAGATTTGTTTGGCGAGCGGCGCGGCGCGCTGGTGGCCATCGACCCGCGCAGCGGCGAGGTGCTGGCGCTGGTGAGCAAGCCCACGTTCGACCCCAACCTGTTCGTCGAGGGCATCGACGTGGAGAACTGGACCGCGCTGAACGAATCGCTGGACAAGCCGCTGCTGAACCGGGCCCTGCGCGGCACCTACCCGCCGGGCTCCACCTACAAGCCTTTCATGGCACTGGCCGCGCTGGAAACCGGCAAGCGCACGGCGGGCGCCATCACGCAGGACAACGGCTCGTGGACCTTTGGTGGCCACACCTTCCGCAGCCATGGCGACCACGGCCTGGGCCCGGTGGACATGCACCGCAGCATCGTCAAGTCGAGCAACGTCTACTACTACGCGCTGGCCAACGACATGGGCGTGGACCTGATGCACGACTTCATGAAGCCCCTGGGGTTCGGGCAGATCACGGGCATCGACCTGAACGGCGAGCTGCGCGGCGTGCTGCCCAGCCAGGAATGGAAGCGCAACGCCTACCGCCGCCCCGAGCAGAAAAAATGGTACGCGGGCGAGACCATCTCGCTGGGCATCGGCCAGGGCTACAACACCTTCACCATGCTGCAACTGGCCCATGCCACGGCCACGCTGGCCAACTCGGGCGTGCGCCATAAGCCGCACCTGGCCATCGCCACCATGGATGCCGTGACGCGCGAGCGCCATGAGATCACGCCCGAACCCCCGGTGAACCTGGGCTACAAACCCGAAAACGTGGCCGTGGTGCGCCGCGCCCTGGTGGGCGTGACGCAGGAGGGCACCTCCACCCGTGTCTTTGCGGGCGCCAAGTACCTGTCGGCCGGCAAGACGGGCACGGCCCAGGCTGTGACCATCGGCCAGAAGGACAAGTACAACGCCGCCAAACTGCAGGAGCACCAGCGCGATCACGCGCTCTACATGGCGTATGCACCGGCCGAGGCGCCTCAGATCGCACTGGCCGTGATCGTGGAGAACGCGGGCTTTGGCGCCGCCCACGCCGCGCCCATTGCGCGCCGTGTGTTCGACTACTGGCTGCTGGGCGAATACCCCAGCGAAGAAGACATGGCCGCCGTGCAAAAGGGCCAGGCCGCCGCGCCCATCGGCAAGCCGCGTGCGGTGGCCGACGTGCCGTTGATGGCGCCCTGATGCCCGGCAGTCCGTGAAGGTGTTGATATAAAAATGATAGCTGTCAGCCCTTGAAGGATAAGCGCTGAGGCCGTTTTTTATTCAAAATCTGAAATGCGGGACATCCTCACGCCTGCGCCGCTGCGGCCGGGCGGGCTGCGGGCTGCAGCTGGCTGAACACCAGTGCCGCCACGATCAGCGTCGCGCCGCCCACCCCCGCCAGCCCCAGGCGCTCACCCAGCAGCGCCCAGGCGGTGAGGGCCGCAAACACCGGCTCCAGCCCGAAGACGATGGCGCTGCGCAGGGCGTCCACCCGCTGCTGGCCCCAGGCCTGCAGCGTCACCACCACCACACTGGCCAGCAGGCCCAGATAGACGAGCGCCACCCAGCCCGACGCGGGCAGCTGCCGCAGCGCGGACGGCAGCCCGCCCAGACCGGTGCTGCTGCCATCGGCTGCGCCCGCCTGCGCCAGCAGCAGCGCGGTGGCCGCCAGCGCCATCATGCTGGCCTGTGCCGCCGCCATGCGCGTGGCGCGCATCGGCTGGGCGGCCGTGCGGCGCGCGCATTCTTCCAGCGCCAGGATGTACACCGCATAGAACACCGTGCTGGCCAGCGTCAGCGTGTCGCCCAGGTTCCAGGGCTCGTTCTCGTGGAACATCAGCGTCATGCCCGCGAAGGCCATGGCGCAGGCCGCCCACAGCTGCCAGCCATAGCGCCGGCCCAGCGCCGCCATGGCGATCAGTGGCACCACCAGCACGCTGAGCCCGGTCACGAACGCATTGCGGTTGCTGCTGGTGCGCGCCAGGCCCTCGATCTGCAGCCAGAACGCAATGAACAGCAGAAGCCCGAGCGCAGAGCCCCAGCGGCGCTCCGCGCTGCGCATGCCCCACCACAGCGGCGCCAGCACCGCGAGGGCGATCACAAACCGCAGCCAGATGATCTGCAGCGCATCCAGGTGGGCCGACAGCAGCTTCATGGCGGGGAAGGTGGTGCCCCACACCACGGTCACCGCCAGCAGCGCACACAGGCCCAGGCGTTCAGGTTTCATCGACAGGCACCCCCAAAAAACAAGGGCTGGCCGGTCGCCCGGCCAGCCCCCTCGGCAAGGCCGAAGCCTCAGTTGAAGAGATAGCGTGCTTGCAGGTTCAGGCGCAGCATGTCGCCACGCTGGCCGTCAAACGTGGTGCGGCGCCCGCCGATCAGCTCGCTGCCCAGCTCCACATTGGGAATGGGCAGGTAGTACATGCCGGCATGCCACTGGTACAGCTTGTGGTTGCCTTCGGCGCCGTAGGCGTTCACGTAGGCATCGCCCAGCTTGTGGCGCGAGCGCACCATGCCCAGCGACACGGTGGCGCGCAGCTTGTCGCTGAAGGCGTTGGTCAGGCCCAGCACCACGCCGTGCGACTTGTCCAGGCGCACCGTGCGGCCGTCCAGCACCGGGTAGTTGGCGCCCACCAGGTAGGCGCCGTCGCCGTCGCCGTCCAGGCGGGTGTACTGCGCCATCAGCGTGGCCGTGCCGGTCAGCTTGTAGCCGGCGCCCAGGCCAAAGCCCACGCCGCGCTTGGACGCGCCGTCGATGCGCTGCTCGTGCGACATCAGGCGGGCGTTGATGTTGCCCCAGTCAAACCCCTTGTCCACGCGGGCCACCAGGTTCGGGCCCTTGGCGCCGTCGGTGGGCTCTTCCACGGCGAACTGGAACTTGGCCAGGTTGGGGTTGTTGTAGGTGTAGCGCACCTGGGCGGGGCGGCGGAAGGTCGCGCCGGGCGGGCCGTTGAAGTCCACCGTCTCGGGCAGGTTGTCGGTGTCCATGAAGGTCGACCAGGTCTGGCCGATCAGCCAGCCCGCGTATTCGCCATAGGCGTGGCGCAGGCGCAGGCGGTTGCGGTTGCACTCGCTGCCGCAATAGGCATAGAAGTCAGCTTCGATCTTGGTGTTGAAGGTGCCGATGCCGGTGGGCGTGGAGGTTTCAAAGCCGAAGCGCGATGTTTGCGCCGTCAGGCTGGTCTTGCCGCTCCGCGTGTCGCCCAGCGGCTGCTCCATCAGGTTGGTGAAGGTGTCGCCGGGGGCCGTGCCCTTGAAGTCTTTGACCATGTTGGCCTCGGCAAAGCCATACACGCGGATCGAGGTCTCGCTGCCCGGCAGGCGGAAGCTGCCAGGGATGTCGCCCAGCACCACCGCGTCCTTCTGCTTGAGCTCCACCGCCTCGATGCGGTCGTTCCAGGCCGAGGCCGAGGCCGAGGCCGCGGGGGCCGCAGGCGCCTGCGCCTGCTGGGCCTTGAGCGCGTTCAGCTCGGCGCGCAGGGCCTTGAGCTCGCTGCGCATGTCTTCGAAGTCCTTGGCGGTCTGCGCAAAGGCTGCGGGCGGCAGGCTGCACAGGCCGGCGGCCATCAGGGCGAGGAACGTGGGGGTCAGTTTTTTCATGGTCACTCCGGTAGGGGCTCTTTGTGTTGTGGTGCGCCGGGCCTGGATCTCAGGCGCGCGGCGCGGGGGGCTGGTTGTTGTGGTGCTTTGGCGGCGGCTCAGTGGGCCACCCGGCCGATGAAGGCGCGGATGCGGTCATTGGCGGGGTTGGCAAAAAACTCTTGCGGCGGCGCGTCGTGCGCGATGCGGCCCTGGTCGAAGAACATCACGCGGTCGGCCACCTCGCGGGCAAAGCCCATCTCGTGCGTCACCACGATCATGGTCATGCCGCCGCGCGCCAGCTCGCGCATCACGTCCAGCACCTCCTGCACCATCTCGGGGTCCAGGGCCGAGGTGGGTTCGTCGAACAGCATCACCTTGGGTTGCATGGCCAGCGCGCGCGCAATCGCCACCCGCTGCTGCTGGCCGCCCGACAGCTGCCAGGGGTACTTGTGCGCGTGGCCCTGCATGCCCACGCGGCGCAGCAGGGCCAGGGCCTGCTCATTGGCCTCGGCGCGCGGCGTGCGGCGGATGCGGCGCGGCGCCAGCGTCACGTTGTCGAGCACGCTCATGTGGCCGAACAGGTTGAACTGCTGGAACACCATGCCCACCTGCTTGCGGATGGCGTCGACGGCCT
>NZ_JBMIRS010000126.1:0-6293 GCF_049198005.1 Paracidovorax sp. MALMAid1276
AGCGCCGCGCAGGGCTTCGACAGGCTCAGCCCGAACGGATGTTGAGGTGCAACGAGGCCGACTCAACCATTGGCATCCGACTGCGGGGCCAGGGCAGCACTGCGTCCGGTTGACGGCGAACCTGCCCTCGTCGGTTGCACCTTGCGCCACCAGGGCGTGGCCCGTTCCGGCGCGCGGATGTCCAGCCGCTCGCCCATCACCGGCGCCACCAGCGGCACGCCGGCGGTGTCGGCCAGCGCGGTGATGCGCTCGAAAGGGTCCGTCCAGGCATGCAGCGCCAGGTCGAAGGTACCGTTGTGGATGGGCAGCAGGTGGCGCCCCTTCACGTCCAGATGCGCCTGCAGGCTTTGCTCGGGCTGCATGTGCACATCGGGCCACTGAGCGTCGTAGGCGCCGGTTTCGATCAGGGTGAGGTCGAACGGGCCGAAGCGCTCGCCAATGGCCTTGAAGCCGTCGAAGTAGCCCGTGTCGCCGCTGAAGAAGATGCGCGCGTCCCCGGCCTGGATCACCCACGAGGCCCACAGCGTGCGGTTGCCGTCCTGCAGGCCGCGGCCCGAGAAATGCTGGGCGGGCGTGGCCACCAGCCGCACGCCGTCGAGTGTTGTGCCCTGCCACCAGTCGAACTGCTGCACCTTGGCCGCCGGCACGCCCCAGGCGATCAGCCGGTCGCCCACGCCCAGTGGGGTGACGAAGTGCTGCACCTTGGGCGCCAGCTGCTGGATGGCGTCGTGGTCCAGGTGGTCGTAGTGGTCGTGCGACAGGATCACACCGGTGATGGGCGGCAGCTCGTCGATGGCGATGGGCGGCGCGTGGAAGCGCTTGGGGCCCATGAAGGAAAACGGCGAGGCGCGCTCGGAAAACACCGGGTCGGTCAACCAAAAGCCGCCCTGCAGCTTGAGCAGCAGCGTGGAGTGCCCCAGGCGCCACAGGCTCAGGTCGGGCGCGGCGTGCAGGTCTGCCGGTGTGAGCGGCATCACCTGCGGCGGCTGGTCAGGCACCGCGTCGGCGGGCTTTTGCGTCATGAAGCGCCACAGGATGCCCAGGGTCTTGCCAAGCCCCGGTGCCTCGCGCGGCGCGGCGTTGCGGAACTTGCCGTCCGAAAACTGGGGCGATTGTTGGTGGGCCGTGTTGGCCGGCAAGGTGGTGCAGGAAAGGATGCTGTAGGCCATGGCGATGACGAGGGTGATGACAACGAGGAGGCGGGGTGTGGGGCGGAACATGGGTGAGATCCGAAATTACACTGCACAGTGTAGTTCACTTTTCAAAAAAGTAAACTCCCCGGTGTAAAATTGGCGCATGACCGAGGCCGCCAGCGCACCCGCCACCCCCCCGACACCCCCCGTCCGGCTCACCGACCGCAAGCGCGACGCCATCGTGCAGGCGGCGATTGCGGAGTTTCGCGAGCACGGCTTCAACGGCACCAGCATGGACCGCGTGGCCGCAGCGGCCGAGGTGTCCAAACGCACGGTGTACAACCACTTCCCGAGCAAGGACGAGCTGTTCGAGGCCATTTTGTGGCGCCTGTGGGACCAGAGCCATGCCGAGGCCGAGATCGCCTTTGACCCAGCCCGCCCGCTGCGCGCCCAGCTGCTGGCGGTGATGGAGCACAAGATGGCGCTGCTGGGCGACGGCAGCTTCATCGATCTCTCGCGCGTGGCCATCGCCGAGATGATGCACACGCCCGAACGCGCGCAGGCGCTGGTGGCGCGCCTGGCCGAGAAGGAAGAGGGCCTGCCGCGCTGGATCCGGGCCGCCCAGCAGGCCGGGGCACTGCGCACCGGGGTGGACGCGCACTACGCCGCGCACCAGCTGCACGGGCTGGTCAAGTCGTTTGCCTTCTGGCCGCAGCTGGCGCTGGGCCAGCCGCCGCTGCCGGCCGACGAGCAGCAGCGCGTGCTGTGCGACGCGGTGGACATGTTTTTGGGCTTCTACGCGGTTCGGCCCCCGGCTTGACGGGGCGGTGCCCCGAAAGCGCGAAACACCCTTGGGCGCGGGCGACTACCGATGGCGCATGCACTGCCGCGCCAGATAATTCCATCACCATGAGTGATCTGCTTGAGCAACTGTCGGCCTCGGTCTCCTCCGCACAAACGGTGGAAGACCTGACCCGGCCGCTGCTGGAGATGCTGGAGGCCGTCACCGGCCTCGAATCCACCTACCTCACCGCCATCGACGAGGCGGCAGGGCTGCAGCATGTGCTGTATGCGCGCAATTCCAGCGCCATGCAGATCCCCGAAGGCCTCTCTGTGCCCTGGAACGACACCCTGTGCAAGCGTGCGCTGGAGGAAGGGCGCACCTACACCGACGACGTGCCCGGCTGCTGGGGCGATTCCGAGGCGGCGCAGGCGCTGGGCATTCGCACCTATGTGAGCAAGCCGGTGCGGATGGGCAACGGGGCGTTGTTCGGCACGCTGTGCGCGGCCAGCTCCGAGTCGCGGCCCAAGGCACCCCAGGCCGACCGCATCCTCACGCTGTTCGCGTTCCTCATCGGCCAGCAGGTCGAGCGCGAGCAGCTCATTCACCAGTTGCTGGCTGCCAACGAACAGCTGGCCAGCGTGGCCGCCACCGACCAGCTGACGGGCCTGCCCAACCGCCGCGCCCTCACCAGCGCGCTGCAGCGCATGCTGGCGCAGGGCTGGCGCCTGAACCTGGCCGTGCAGGTGGCCTTCATCGACCTGGACGGGTTCAAGAGCATCAACGACACCTACGGCCACGAGGCCGGCGACCAGTTTCTGGTGGCCGTGGCCCAGCGCCTGCAAGGCGTGCTGCGCGCGGACGACCTGGCCGCGCGCCTGGGCGGCGACGAGTTCGTGGTGGTTCTCACGGATGTGGGAAGCCCGGAAGACGCGGCGGTGGTGACCGACAAGCTGCTGGGCGCGATGCACGGCGTTTTCACCATCGACCAGTTGCCCATCATCATATCCCCGTCGATCGGCATTGCGCTGTACCCCGAACACGGCCACAACGCGGCGCAGCTGCTGCGCTGCGCCGACGCCGCCATGCACCACGCCAAGGAAAGCGGCCGCGGCAACCGGCAGTTCTACGACCCCAGCATGGACGCGAGTGCCCTGGACGTGCTGCGCCATGAACGCCTGCTGCGCGAAGCCATCGCCGACGGCGCGTTCGAACTGCACTACCAGCCGCAGGTCCGCCTGTCCGACGGCGCCCTCCAAGGCCTGGAAGCGCTGGTGCGATGGCGCCACCCCGAGCGCGGCCTGATCGGGCCGGACGAATTCATCACCTTTGCAGAGTCACGCGGCCTGATCACCCCCATTGGCCGCTGGGTACTGCGCGAGGCCTGCCGCCAGCTCAAGGCCTGGCAGGCCGAGGGCCTGGCCATGGTGCCCGTGGCCGTCAACCTCTCCGCCCTGGAGTTCCGCCAGCGCGACGTCGCCGCCGAGATCGCCGCTGTGCTACGCACCACCGGCCTGGCACCGCAATACCTGGAGATCGAACTGACCGAGTCCGTGCTGATGCACCAGACCGGCCAGGCCCTGGACACGCTGAACGCCCTCAAGGCGCTGGGCGTGGGCATCTCGGTGGACGACTTCGGGACGGGCTATTCATCGCTGGCCTACCTCAAGCGCTACCCCATCGACAAGCTGAAGATCGACCGGTCATTCGTGATGGACACCCCCGGCAACGCCGACGACGTGGCCATCGTCACCGCCGTCATCCAGATGGGCCGCAGCCTGCAACTGAAGACCGTGGCAGAAGGGGTGGAAACGCAGGCGCAGGTTGAACTACTGCGGGGTTTGGGGTGCGACCAGATCCAGGGGCATGTGGTGGCGGTGCCAATGGAGGGAGGGGTGGCGGGGGAGTGGTTGGCAGCGAACACGGCGGTCAGGTAAGACTTGGCCATCGCACTCGCTTTGCAACCGGTGCGAAATTAATCAAATAATCGCCGAAAAAACCAACGAGCAAAATATCCGGCAACAAGCCCGATGCCCATGAAAATTCCGTAAATATTCATTTCCTGCCGTGAGCGAAACGGCATGTACGAAAATATCAAGTCCGGAACCGCAAAGACGAACAGGGCAATAATAATTTCACTACAAATAACAAGACACCCAACATTGAAGAAACCGGATTCATCAAGAATTTCAGCCTTGCACACCTCCTTTCTTTAATTGAAACTTCCGCCTTTGAAAAGGAAAATACCGCCGAACCAACAAATCCCAAAAGCAGCCCAAAAAAAGCAAGCCAAATATAATCCATCGGCCATATTTAGTATTATTTAAAAGGATTGCCACAACAAACACTCTTGGCTTCAACAGCCCTTGGATCTATTTGCCCCGCAAATGCTCCAGCAGCATTTCTGTATAGCGCCCCCGCTGTAGCATTCGATGCAAGTTGATTGCAGGGAAGCTTTGTGAACGCCCGGACCGATGCTCTCCCAGTCATAGTCACATCACTGCGAGAACCCACCACCGACAAGCTACCATCGAAATGGGATCACCTTTTATCTAGCATTGCGAAGTAACTTCCATAGCAGGATAAGGCACAAGAAAATCCAGCAGCAAAGTTCAAAGCAAAATTTAACCTATCATGCTCGGAAGAAAAATAATCATATACTCCGATCATTCCAACGATTGACACCATTTGAACAATGGCCACCCAACCAATGCCAAATGAAGAAATCAACCTATTTGCCAAGAGAACGACCATCAACGACAGGGACACCACGATGACAACAGTCATCCGAGAGAAATCAAGCCCCCAATTCAACGCAATCAGCAGCATTAGCAATAAAAAATAATAGTAACGCCCCTCGATTACTGATTCGTGAATTTCGTCTGCAGAGATCATAATCATTGATAGTCTGATTTTTTACAAGATTGCGCGCTAGGTACGAACGGCCTCGGTGAACTCGCTTCTTTCATCTCTGAGCCAATCTATATCACCTTCTTTAATGCAGTCAGCCCAGCATCTTTAAAGAATCCACCAGGGGCACCCGCTCCTGCAATATCAAGTACCGTATCAGTTGCATGAACTATGTTCGCCGGCGGTTTTAGCATCTTGGCGCCGGCATCTGCCGCGGATCCTATGACTGCGGCCACCGGGGCTGCGGGCGCCAGTACAGCACTAGATGCCATACCAACAGATACCACCCCAAAAATATCCGCCTGCTTTCCCAAATAATCCGCCCAACCTTCTTTCGAGCTGGGAAAAGCTCCCTTAATTTTTTTCCAAGCCGAATCCACAAGCGATTCGCCATTCGCACCACAATTTCCGTCTGCGCACTGCCCCAATAGCCCAAGAGAATCATAGTATCCCAAGGGATTAATGGGGTATATTTTGTTATTAAGGAAATCCTGCAAAACCCCGCGAGCAGCCTGATAGATGCAGCTCAGTCATGGCATCCTCGCAGGCATGAAGCAAAGCAGCCTTGACCTGAACCTGAGCACCAAGAAGACCCGCAAGCAAGAGCTGCTGGCCCAGATGGATCGGGTGGTTCCCTGGGCTGCCTTGGTAGAGCTGATAGCTCCGTACTACCCGGAAGGCAAAAACGGTCGCCCACCCTTTGCCCTGGAAACCATGCTGCGCATCCATTGCATGCAGCAGTGGTTCACCCTGTCGGATCTGGCGATGGAAGAAGCCTTCTTTGACACCCCGGTCTACCGGGAGTTTGCAGGCCTGGATGCCCATGGGCGAATGCCCGACGAGAGCACCATCCTGAGGTTCCGCCATCGGTTGGAGAAACACAAGTTGGCCGAACAGATTCTGGCCACGGTCAACGACCTACTGGCAGCCCAGGGCTTGCTGCTCAAGGCGGGCACAGCAGTCGATGCCACCTTGATCGCAGCGCCCAGCTCCACCAAGAACAAAGACAGAAAGCGCGACCCAGAGATGCACTCCAGCCAAAAGGGCAATGAGTGGCACTTTGGCATGAAGGCCCACATTGGCGTGGACGCGGACTCAGGGTTGGTGCACACCGTCATAGGCACCTCGGGCAACGTAGCCGACGTCACTGAAGGCAACAGCTTGCTCCATGGCGAGGAGACGGACGTCTTTGGTGATGCTGGCTACCAAGGCGCGCACAAGCGCCCGGATGCCAAGAAGGATGTCACCTGGCATGTGGCGATGCGCCCGGGCAAGCGCAAAGAGCTGGACAAAGAAAACGACCCCATAGACGCGCTCATAGACCAAGTGGAAAAGATCAAGGCGAGCATCCGGGCCAAGGTGGAGCATCCCTTCCGGGTGATCAAGCGGCAGTTTGGATACACCAAGGTGCGCTACCGGGGGCTGAAGAAGAACACGCTGCAGCTCAAGACGCTGTTTGCGCTGTCCAA
>NZ_JBMIRS010000131.1:0-3566 GCF_049198005.1 Paracidovorax sp. MALMAid1276
ACGCACCGGCCGCTTGCATGGGCATGAGCCCATGCGGCGCACCCGCCGCATCCACTCATACCGATTGCACTCCAATGCGATCTTCAAAAAGACATTGAACAGGCTCTCAAAGCGTCCAGCGGCTTCACCCGCCCCGTGCCCAGTGTGGTGACGGTCGTGGGCTACGGTGTGTCCTTCTACTTTTTGTCTTTGGCGCTGGCGTCGATTCCCACGGGCGTCGCGTATGCGATCTGGTCCGGCGTGGGAATTGTGCTGATCTCGCTGGTGGGCTGGATCGTGTTCAGGCAGGCGCTGGATGCTCCGGCCATCGCCGGCATGGCGCTCATCGCGGCGGGCGTGGTGGTCATCAACGTGTTCTCCAAGTCTGCGGCGCATTGACGCCGTGGCGTACCGGCCCGTCGGCGCCGGTCCTGCAGGTGCGGGCTGTCGTCGCACGCACTCACTCCAGCCATCCCTTGGGCAACTTGTCCGCCTTATTCTCCACCGGGTTGGCCGTGAGCTTTTGCGCCGCGTACTGGCGCATGAACTCCTTGGCCTTGTCCGGGCGGGCGGACAGCCAGGCGTCGTAGGCGCCCTCGTTCAGGATCACGGGCATGTGCTTTTCGCCGCCCGGCGGGCCGTAGCGGTGCAGCAGCGCGTGCTTGCTCGCGTCCACGGTGAGCAGGCAGTAGCTCACGATCACCGTGCCATCGGCCCCCTGCCAGCGTGCCCACAGGCCCGCCACGCCGAGGGGCTTGCCGTCCACGCGGGCGATGCGGGTGGGCACGGCCTTTTTCGCGCTGCGCCAGTCGTCTTCGAAAAACGCCTGCATGGGCACGATGCAGCGCTGGCCGCTGTGCCATGCATCGCGGAACGCGGTGCCGGAGGCGGCCAGGTCGGCCTTGGCGTGGGTGAGCTTGGGGGCACGCAGCTGTGCATCAGACGCTGACTTGACCCAGTGCGGCACCAGGCCCCACTGCGCGGGCACCAGCGCGCGGGTGGGGCGATGGGCCACCAGGCCTTCGCTGGCGGGTACGCCGTCGGGGTGGCCCGTGTCGGCGCCAGCGGCTGTGTGCACGATGAACGCGCCCGGCTTGCGGGGCCGCAGGTGGCGCTCGCCGAGCGCGGCGGGGGGCTCGACGGCGAAGGCCTCGCGGTAGGTGTCGGCGGCGCGCAGGGTTTCGTAGTGGGTGGGCATGGGGCGATGGTAGCGGGTGGCGATAGAAAAAATATCAATAAAAAATGCCTTCAGCGCTTATCGGATAAGCGCTGATAGCTATGAAAATAGTAGTGCTTGCCAAGAGGCGATCCCGCCCGCTCCCAGGTGCAGGCCACCCCAAGGCCTCGGCACCGGCGCATCCGCATTCCGCGCTTGGCAGCGCGCCGCCGCTTGGGGATACTGTTCCCCTCGCGCCCGTGTTTGCACCCGTGGGGTCGCCCTGTGCTCCTGTCCGTGTGCAGGAGCCGCGAGTCCGCCCCCCCTTATTTGTTCACCCTTCATGGAAGGCCGCACCATGCACCCGTACGCCATCTCCGCTCTCAGCGCCACGGCCATCGCCCTGCTTCTGTCTGCTGCAGCGGGTGTGGCGCACGCGCAGCCACAAAAGATGCGGCCCGGGCTGTGGGAGAACACCGTTTCCATGAAGAGCCAGAGCGGCCAGATGGAAGCCGCCATGGCGCAGATGCAGAAGTCCATGGCCAGCATGTCGCCCGAGCAGCGCAAGCAGATCGAGCAGATGATGGCGCAGCAGGGCGTGGGCATCGGCCCCAAGGGCAACACGGTGAAGGTGTGCATCAGCCCGGAGCAGGCCGATCTCGACAACATTCCGCAGCAGGAGGGCTGCACCCAGACCGTCAAGCGCACGGGCCCCAGCACCCTGGCGATGACCTTCAGCTGCAAGGGTGCCGCAGGCCAGCCGCCCAGCTCGGGCGAAGGCACCATGACCTTCAGCGGCCCCACGGCCTACGCGGGCAACTTCAAGCTCAAGACCACCACGGCCGGCGGCAAGCCCGAGCTGATCGAGATGGCGCAAACCGGCAAATGGCTGTCGGCCGACTGCGGCGCGATCAAGTCCGTGCGTTGATGGCGGCGGGGCCTGCGGCAGGGCGCGGGCCCGCCGGTGCCAGCACCACGCGGTTGCGGCCCAGGGCCTTGGCGGTGTAGAGCGCCTGGTCGGCGCGCTCCAGGGTGTGTTCGAGCGGCTGGCCCGGCTGGTGCTGGGCCAGCCCGGCCGATACGCTCAGGCGCAGCGTGCCGGTGGCGTGCGGGATCTCCAGCGCCGCCACGGCGTCGCGGACGCGCTCGAGCAGGTCGCGGCCGTCTTCCAGCTTCGTGTCGCAGAGCATCAGCACAAATTCCTCGCCGCCCCAGCGCGCCAGCACGTCGGTGTCGCGCACGCTGGCGCGCACCACGCCCGCAAACGCCTGCAGCGCCCGGTCGCCGGTGGCGTGGCCGTGCTGGTCGTTGATGCGCTTGAACAGGTCGATGTCCAGCTGCGCCAGCAGCAGCGGCCGGCCGCTGCGCGCGTTGCGGCGGCGCTCCAGCTCCATCAGGTCGTTCATGGCGCGGCGGTTGAGCAGGCCCGTGAGCTCGTCGCGCGTGGCGAGTTCGCGGTTGACCTCGAGCGCGCGGGCCAGGGCCTCGCGCTGCTCGTGCAGCCGCGCGCGGATGCTCTGGATGCGCAGGTTCAGCGCCACGCAGCCCACCAGCACGATGACCACCATCAGCGCATAGGCCGTGTCGAGGTAGCCCGAGGCATTGGCGCTGAAGCGGGAGCTCACGCCGATCGCGCAGCCGAACGCCACCAGCGCATACACGCCGATGCCGATGACCTCGGCGACCGAGAGCCCGAAGGTGCCGAAGAACAGGATCATCGCCAGCACGCTGGGCACCACGCCGCGCGCGTCCCCGGCCAGCACGTAGGCCACGGCGCCGCTGGTGATCGTCCAGACCATCTGCGGGATGGTGAGCGAGGGGTCGTTGAGGTGCTTGGTTTCGCCCGAACGGATGAAGGCCGTCATCACCCCCAGGCCCCCGAAGGAGATGGCCGCCCACCACTGTACGAAGCTGAGGTTGGTGGCGGGGTCGGAATGCGCCACCATGAGCATCACGCTGGCGCTGGCCGCCATCAGCACCAGCGCCAGCAGGGCCATGCCGACCAGGGTGCGGCGCTTGGGGTCGGTGGACAGGACCACATCCGTCAGGCGGCGCCAGCGGGAAGGGGTGCGCAAGTGAGGGGCTCCTGCCAGAGGTGGGGAGGGTGGGGAACGGCGTGCTGCCGGGTACGGCGCCGGGCGCCGGGGCTGCCGACAGGTCGCGAATTCTACGGCGGGCGGTCCGCCGCGTACAGTGCGCGGGCGCTGCTGCACGGCGGGCCGCACGGGGCGGGGGCAAATTTACGCCAGCGTCAGCGCGGCCAGTGCGGCCAGCGGAGCGGTTTCGGCCCGCAGCACGCGCGGGCCCAGCGTGACGGGGGCAAAGCGGTGCGCCAGGGCCAGGTCTTCTTCGTGCGCGCTCAGGCCGCCTTCGGGGCCCGACAGGAACAGCAGGGGCACGGCGCGGCTTGCGTCCGCTGCACTGCCGGCCG
>NZ_JBMIRS010000141.1:0-11637 GCF_049198005.1 Paracidovorax sp. MALMAid1276
TTGGGCTCCATCGGGTATTCGCCCAGCAGGCTGCCGTCCTCGGCATACACAAATGCCCAGCCCTGGGCCTGGTGGCTGTCGGTCTGCGGGCTCCACAGGCGCAGCCAGTAGTTTTTGAGGGTTTGCATCAGGCCGCCGGACTGGCCCTGCAAGTCCTCATCGTCGTCCTCGTCACCGAGCAGGGCAATGCGGGGTTGGTGGGCTGACTGGGTTTGGCTGGCGGTGGTGCCTGCGCTGTAGATCACATCGGTCTTGAACACCCGCTGGCCCAGGGCGTTGTGGGCGTAGTGCACGCTGGGGGCGTTGGCACCGTTGCCCAGCGTGGTGCGCGCCAGGCGCCCTGCGCTGTCGTAGTGGTAGTGCGCCAGGCCGTCGCCCAGCTGGTTGCCTGCGGCGTCGTGGCTGTAGGCCACGCTGGTGCTGGCGGTGTTTGTTTGGCCGGTGGCGGGGTCTGTGGCGGTCTGGGTTTGCTCAAACCCCAGCAGGCGGTTGTGGCCGGAGTCGGTGTTGTAGCTGCGGCTGGTGGTGACGGTGGTGGCGGCCGCACCGCCTGCGCTGCGTTCGCTGGTGCTGGAGGTGCGGTTGCCGTTGCTGTCGTATTGGTAGGTGGTGGTGTCCGTGGCCTGGCCGGGGGCGGTGTTTTGCCGGGCAAAGCCGGTGATGCGCCCTGCCGTGTCGTACTGCACAGCCCAGGTGGTGGGCACTTCGTGCACGCTGTGCTCCAGCGGGTTGCTGGTGGCGGGCTGCCACAGGTGCTGGGTGAGGGTGTCGATGCGGCCTGCGGCGTTGTACTGGTAGCTGGCGATTTCGCTGTGGGTGAGCTGGCCTGCGGTGTCGTAGCTGCGGCTGACGCTCAAGGTGGTGCTGCCCAGGCTGCCTTGCAGGTGCCAGGTCCAGCCGGTGGGCTGGCCCAGGGGGTTCCAGGTGATGGCGCTGACCAGGGGCTGGTGGTTCCAGTGCATTGCGCTGAGCTGGCCGGTGCTGTCGTACTGGTGCTGCAGCACTTTGCCGTCGGGGTAGGTGATGCTCTGCAGCTGGCCGGTGCTGGCGCTGTAGGCGTAGCCGACGGTGCGGGTGTTGCCGTTTTTGAGCAGCTGGGTTTTGCGCACGATGCGGCCGTGCGCATCGCGTTGGTAGGTGGTGGTGCCGCTGGCGTCCACGATCTCGCTCAGGTGTCCTTTGCTGGCGCTGGGCTGGCCTGTCTGGTTGTAGGCGGTGCCGGGCAGGTCGTAGCGCAGGGTGATGGTCTGGCTGGCCACGCCGGTTGCGCCGCCCGCGTGGGTGATGCTGGTGGGGCGGCCCAGGCTGTCGCGCACGATGGTGCTGGCCTGGCCCAGGGCGTTGGTGACGCTGCTGGGCAGGCCCAGGCTGTCGTACTGGGCGCTTTGGGTGCCGGCGTCGGGGCTGGCTTCGGTTTTGGCGTTGCCCAGGGCGTCGCGTTCGTACGTGGTGGCCACGCCTTTGAAGTCGCTGGCCTGGGTGACGCTGTCCAGGGCGTTGTAGCTCAGGCTGGCGGTGGCGCTTTGGGCGTTGGTGATGTTTTGCACGCGGCGCAGGGCGTCCAGGCCGTAGTAGGTGGCTTCGCCCAGGGCGTTGGTGGTGCGGGTGTGGTCGCCATTGGCGTCGTAGCCGTAGGTGGTGGCGCCCTGGGGGCCTGCGGTGGTGCTTGCGACGCGGTTGAGGCTGTTGATGCTGCGCGCAAGCTGCCAGGCGGGCTGGCCCTGGGCATTGCGGATTTCCTCTGACGTGCGGTTGCCCATGCCGTCGAGCACGTAGGTGGCGCTGGCGCCGCGGTTGTCCGTCCAGCCGGTGAGGCGCTGGGCGTCGTCGTATTGGTAGCTGACGACGTGGCCGTGGGGCAAGGTGGCGGTGGCGACCTGGCCGCTGGGGCGGTAGGTGAGTGTGGACACCAGGCCGCCGACGTTGCTGGTCAGCATGCGGCCCCGCGCGTCGTAGGTGTAGGTGGTGACGAGGCCGTTGGCCGCCGTGTGGCTGAGCACGCGGCCTGCGCCGTCGTGGGTGTAGGTGTTGACGTGGCCCAGGGCGTTGGTGGACTGGGTGAGGTTGCCTGCGCTGTCGTAGGCGTAGCTGGTCACTGCGCCGTTGGGGGCGGTTTCGGTGGCCACCAGGCCTGAGGGGTGGTAGGTCCAGCTCCACGTACGTGCGGCCTCTCCAGCCTTCACAGTGGCAAGGAAACCAAGTCCACCATCTGGGTCGTTTGTTTCCTGAACGGTGAATTTGCAAAGCAGCGCCAAAGGTAAATCGTCACGCAGTGCTGCCCCCGGGGGCGCGCACTGGGTGGCGATGCTGGCATCGTTGGGCGCGGGTAGGCCGTGGTATGCATAGCTGAGCCATCTGCCCGGTTCAGCCACCATGGATGGTCTTCGCTGGGAGGTATTCCAGCGAATGCTCGTTTTGCGCTGCACACCTGAAGGCGCATAGGTCTGCAAGCTACCAGGACAACCTTGACTCCCCTCTAGGGAAGGTCTGCACGAATCACTTGGAAGTGAGCTACGCCCGTCCGTGAGATAAAGCCTGCCCCGGCAAGGCGACCTAACGCTCTCCAGGCGCCTCCTGGGGGAAGCAGTTCCCCAATTTCGTGGGTATTACGCCTGTTGCGGGCGCACCTGTCCCATCGCCAGCAACTTGTGCCTGACCATCCACAGGTTGGACAGCGCAAACAGCGTGACGATCTGCGCCGTGTTCTTCTTGAGGCCACGGTAGCGCACCTTCACATATCCGAACTGCTGCTTGAGCACCCTGAACGGATGCTCGACCTTGGCCCGGATGCGCGCCTTGGTGCGCTCCAGTCGGTCGATCAGATCATCAAGAGGCTTGTCCTTGTCCAGCGCTCGGCGCAGGCCTGGGCGCATGGCCACGTGCCAGCGCGCGGTTTGCTGGGCATCTGCTCGCTTGTCCACCCCTTGGTAGCCTGCATCGCCAAAGGCGTCTGTCTCCTGCCCATGCAGCAGACTATTGGCCTCGACCACGTCCGAGACGTTGGCAGCCGTGCCCCGCACTGTGTGCACCAGGCCCGAGTCGGCATCCACCCCGATGTGGGCCTTCATGCCAAAGTACCACTCATTGCCTTTCTTGCTCTGGTGCATCTCCGGGTCTCGCGCCTTGCCTTGGTTCTTGGTGGAGGTGGGCGCTGCAATCAGCGTGGCATCCATCACGGTGCCCGCCTTCAATTGCAAACCCTTGGCTTGCAGCAGTGCGTTGACCGTGGCCAGGATTTGTTCGGCCAGCTTGTGGCGCTCCAGCAGGTGCCTGAAGCGCAGGATGCTCGGCAGGTGCCTGAAGCGCAGGATGCTCGATTCGCCGGGGATGTGTTCGTCCCAATGGGACAGCCCTGCGAAGTCACGGAAGGCTGGCACATCATGCAGGGCTTCTTCCATGGCCGGGTCGCTGAGCTTGAACCACTGCTGCATGAAGTGGATGCGCAGCAGTGTTTGCACCGCAAAGGGCTGCTGCCCCCGCCGTCCACTCTCGGGCGCGTAGGGCTCTATCAGTGCCACCAGTTCGGCCCAGGGAACCACCAGCTCCATCGCATCGAGGAATTCGCGCTTCCGTGTGCGCTTGGTGGTGTTGCTCAGGCCCAGGCTGCTTTGCTTCATGCCCGTATTGTCTGGGCTTCAGGCCCTTGCAAGCACATCAATGAGGGATTCGTGCAGAGGATCCCTAGCAGCTATCAATTTAGGAATCTCAAATCAGCTGCATGACGTAGTTTGAGAGGTGCGCGCTTTGGTATGGTGCAGGCCGGAAAAAGCGTAAGACATAAGACCAGCAACTTCTCAGACATTCCTGGGCAGCAAAAGCCACGCGGAGGACCGCTCACATAGCGGAATCAAATCTCAATTTTTGCGATTCTTTTTCAATCCAAATTTGAATTTCTCCTAGAATTTTCTCCACATAACCTGTAGGCAAATCGATATATTCATTATATTTCCCACTCCTATCTCCAAGCAGAACTTTTGATTTTCCGCTTGGCAAACGAACCAACAACATGATGTGACCCTCATCAGCAATCGAAAGCTCGAAAATATCATGCAACGAAAATTTATCTCTGAAATTCTCCATTAATCCAATCTTCCACTTATCTCCATACATCTCACTATATATTTTTTTGTACATCTCTTCTTCTGATTGAAATTCCCCGACTTGATGATCGCCAAACTTCAAAAAAGATGTTATCGCCAAAATTATCGTCCCACTCACCGCCAATTCTTCAAAATTTCCTATATGTATTTTTTTGAAGATAATTCTTGTCCTAATTAAGTTGTAATCATGATCCCCCTTCAACATTAGGCACTCTATAGCAAAGTATTTTTGATCGCCAAAAATCATCAGTCCAGCCTTCCTCTGACGTATGGTGGAATCAAATTACTATTTGATGGAAAAGTACCTGAATAATGCGCCGATCCATCGTTTGTATTGCTAAATCTATAGTACTGCCCCTCATCATTTCTTCCCCACCAATGCCTGGGCGAATTCGGACTATCGGGTACTGATCGATCATAAACAGCCCGGCAATCAGACGGCTCAGGGGTTTTTCGAGGAAGAGGGCGATTAGGATCGTGGGCGGGATTTGGTCTATACGTCGGCTTACCCTCTCCTGCTGGTGGATTCCATCGTGGCAGCCTTCCGCCTCCGCTCACTCCACCCCCACCACCTTCAAGTGGCATTATTTCCACAGGTCTTCTGGAGAAACCGCGTGGATTAAGACCCTCGGAATCTGTCCAAGTTAGTGGGTCACTGTCCACGTAGGCAAATCTGTTGAATCCGCCCTCCAACCCAATCGGATCCCCCTGCGTATACCGCCCCGTCCGGCTGTCATAGCTGCGGAAGTAGTTGTAGTGCAGATTCGACTCCTTGTCGAAGTACTGCCCCGGATACCTCAGGTTGTAGTTCACCTGCGGGACTGCGGTGCTCCCCGTGCTGGGGTTCGTCGTCTCGCCCGTGAACCGGTGGGCCGCCTGCGTGGGCGGCTCATCCCCAAACGCGGAGTACGCCCACTGCCAGGCCACCTGCCCATCTTCCTGCGTGAGCCTTCTGGGCGTGTTCAGGTGGTCTGCATGCACCGCATACTGCCTGCCTTCTCCCACCACCGCAATCGGCAGGGGGCCGCTGGCCGTGGGCAGCCAGATGTGCTGGGCGCCCAGCGTGGGTGGGCTGGCGGGGTTGGGCTCCATCGGGTATTCGCCCAGCAGGCTGCCGTCTTCGGCATACACAAACGCCCAGCCCTGGGCCTGGTGGCTGTCGGTCTGCGGGCTCCACAGGCGCAGCCAGTAGTGCCCGCCGTGCGTGAGGGTTTGAAGGCTCTCAGGTCAGGCCATAAACCCCAAATCCACCGGATAGTCCGCCCGCCCCGCCGCCGCCCCAAAGTTCCGGATGTTGGGCAGCACCTCCGGCAGTTCCGTGGCCGACACCCCAAACCAGCGCGCCAGCGTGGCGGCGTACTGGTCCACCGACGTGCTGGGCAGCAGCCGCCCTTGGCCCACATGCCATTGGTCTTCGGGGGCGGTGGTGTTGGTGTTGCTGACGGGGGGCGCGCTGCCGTAGAAGGCCTTGCCTTTGACGGCGCCGCCCACCATGAAGTGGTGGCTGCCCCAGCCGTGGTCTGATCCGTCGCCGTTGGAGCTGAGGGTGCGGCCAAAGTCGGATGCGGTGAAGGCGGTGACCTTGTCGGCCACGCCCATTTCCACGGTGGCGTTGTAGAAGGCGGTCATGGCTTCGCTCACGCGCTGCATCAGCACGGGTTGCTGGGCGATGAGGTTGTCGTGCAAATCAAACCCGCCCAGCGACACCAGAAACACCTGGCGCTTGCTGCCCAGCGTGTTGCGGGCGCCGATGAGGCGGGCCACCATCTTGAGCTGGTCGGCCAGCGAGTTGCCGGTGGGGAAGGCGGTGTTCAGCGTCACACCGGCCAGGCCGCTGGTGATCTGGCCTTCGGCCGCCACGGCGCGGGCGGTGACGCGGGTGTATTCGTTCTCCAGCGTCTGGCTGCTGGGCTGCTGGATGAGCGAGGTGAGCGCCGCGCGCACGGCGGTCGATCCGTACACGTTGTTCTTCACGCCGTTGATGGCCACGGCGCCGTTGGTGCTGACCTGGTACTGCAGGGCCGAGTCGCCCGAGAGGAACACGGCGTTGCCGGTGACCGAGATGCAGGTGAACAGCGAGTTGCCGTTGGACGACAGGGCCAAGTCGCCGATGTTGCCGCCCCAGCCCACGGTGGAGCCTTCGGGCGAAGACGATTGCCACACCGATTGCTGGTCGTTGTGCGAGAACAGCTTGGGGGGCAGGGGGTAGCTGGCGCGGTCCGAGCTGTTGTATTGCGCGCGGGTGAGCGGCACCACCAGGGGGCCCACGTTGAGCTGCACGGCGGCTTTGCCGCTGTTGAACAGGCCGGCCAGGCCCGTCATGGCCGGGTGCAGCGCGTACTGGCGGCCGCCGGGCAGGGCCGTGGTGGGGTTGAGCAGCGTGGCGGCCAGGTCGGACTTGGCCAGGGCGATGCCACCGGCCGTTTGCCCGCCACCGCCGCCCCGGATGGCGCTGTAGCGGTTGTAGCTGGCGTCGTCATACGTGACCACGGTGTTGGCATAGTCGTTGCCGCCGTACAGGAACACGCAGACCAGGGCTTTGTAGTCGGTGGCGGTGAAGGCGGCGGCTTCGCCGAGGGCTGCCAGGTTGAGCGCAAACGGCAGGGCGGTGCCCGCCAGCCCCAGCTGGGTGGATCGGCGCAGAAACGCGCGGCGGGTGTGGAGTTCGGGTTGGAGCAGGTGCATGGTGCGGGCCTACGGGTGTGGGGGGTCAATCGGTAGCCCGGCGGCTTACTTCTGGATGAGGTACTCAGCCGAGGCCATGACCAGGAAAATGGCGGCGCTGACGCGGTCGAGCTTGGCGTTGTCGGTGCTGGCGGCGGTGACGTTGGTGGACTTCAGCGCGTCGGTGATCAGCTTGACGGTGGCGGCAGACAGCTGGCCTGCGCACATCAGCAGGTTGATGCGGGCCACCAGCGCGTCGGGGTCGGTCACCAGGGCCAGTTCGCTGCTGTAGCTGGCCTTGATGTCGTAGCCGTTGTTGGTGTTGCTGCCGTTGTTGGGCTGGTCAGGCGCGTTCACGTAGATGCCGTTGCGGATGACGCCCTGCATGTAGTTCAGGTAGCCGCCCACGCTGCTTTCGTTGACCAGCTGAAACTCGGGCGCCACGGCGCCGGTGGCCGCCAGCGCGGTGGAGGGCGGCACATAGCCGGGCCGGAAGAAGTTGAACACCGACGGCGAGCGCAGCGGGCTTTGCCCCAGGCGGGTGCCGGGGTCGCCCAGGTTGCCGATCTTCCAGCTGCCAAAGGTGGAGCGGATGCCAAACGTGCGGCCCCATTGCACAAAGCGCAGCATAGGCTCGCGCAGCTTTCCAAAGCCGGGCTGCGTGAGGCCGGCGGGCGCGCGTGCCTCGTCGTCCAGCAGGATGGCCTTGACCACGGCGCGCAGGTCGCCGCGCACGCCGGCGCCGTTGTTGTTGAAGGCGGCGGCCACCCGCGCCACATAGGCGGGCGATGGGTTGCTGGTGACCATGCGCTGGATGAGCTGCTTGCCGATGAAGGGCCCCACATTGGGGTGGTTGAACAGCGTGTCCAGCGCCGTCTTGAGGGCTGCCGCGCCGGGCGTGCTGCCCGCGATGGTGGTGCCCAGAAAGGTGGCGTCGAGCGTGGAGTGGCGTGAGGCGTTGAGCGCCATGGGCAGGCGCGCAAAGGTGGTGCTGGGCACCGTGCGCGTGGTGCCGGGCACGGTGGTGGGCGTGTTCTGCGACTGGTCGTAGTCGTAGCCCGTGAACACCCGCGCCAGGTTGGTCACGTCGCTCTGCGTGTAGCTGTCGATGGGCTTGCCCGCGCCGTCGCGGCGCACGGTGCCGTCGATGTTCAGCGCCGCCAGGCCGATGGTCATGAGCTGCATCACCTCGCGCGCAAAGTTCTCGTCGGGCAGGCGGCCGGTGGCGGGGTTTTCCTTCTGGTTGCCGCGCGTGTTGAGGTAGTAGCCCATCGCGGGGTTCAGCGTCACGTCTTCGATCAGCTGGCGGTAGTTGCCGAAGGCGTTGGTGGCCAGCTGGTCCCAGTAGTGCGCGATGGCGTGGCTGCGCCAGCTGAAGTCGATGCCGGACAGCGACACCACGCAGATTTCAGAAAGCGCCAGCGCCACACGCTTGCGCAGCTGGTCGGACGAGGTCATGAGCTGGTTCCAGATCATGTAGTCGCCGGGGTAGCTGTTGTCGTAGTAAGACGTGGCGCTGTCGATGGTGGCGTAGCCGCGCTGGTTCAGCCAGTCCCAGCCGCGCTGGCCCATGCCGGCGCTGAACTGCATGTCGATCCAGTCGGCATAGGGCATGGAGCGCAGCGTGGCAATGTCGCCCGGCGAGGCGCTGAACTGCGCCTGCAGCAGAAAACGCGCGGCCTCCTGGTCGGACCCGGCCGCAGGGTAGGCGTAGTTGCCCAGCGTGGGGGTGGACGGCGCGGGCGCAGGGCTGGGTGCAGGCGCAGGGCTGGGGGTCGGCGCGGGGCTGGGGGTTGGCGCAGGGGACGGTGATGGTGCAGGCCCTGGGCTGGGTGAGGGACTCACAGGCGCGGGCGATGGGGCTGGAGAGGGGGGGGGGGCGGCAGGGGTTGCGCCCTGCACGTTGCCGTCGCTGCCCCCGCCACCGCAGGCGGCCAGCGCCGTGGATGCAAAAAGTGCCGTCAGCAGAGGGGTGTGGCCGCCTGCTGTGGTGTGGGTGTGGGCCGTGGGGGTGGTGGCGTGTTCCGGGGCCGCTGTCGGGCCCTCGGTGTCCTCGGCGGCGGGGGTGTCCGCGCGAGGCTCCTCGAGTGTGTATTGCATGGTGGTGTGGGGTGAAACACGCGCTGTGCGCCGCGCGCAGCCGCCACTTCAGCACAAGCGCACCCCGGCGCGGCAACACAAGCGTTACCAAACGAAACGCCCACAGGGAGGCCGTTACAAATCCGCCCCGGCGGGTGATGGGCGGCCGCAACACTTGGGAGGTTGGGGCCAGGGTTGTAACGGTTTATTGCCGCGCCGCAGGCCGTGAAAGTGTCCGCTTCCACGCGCTTCATAGGGGCGGCGCATCACCCCATCGGCGGCCGCTGTCAGGCCCGTAGGCCGGTGCTGACGCGCGCTGCTTTGCATCGCCTACGGGCGGCCATTGGATTCATTTCTAGAGTCACCCCCATCGCATCACGCAAGTAGTTCCACGCATTCCGAGTGGATGGCTGAAGCGAATTTTCTGAGGATGCACACCATGAATGAAGACACCGTCAAGGGCAACTGGAAGCAGTTCAAGGGCAAGATGATCGAACAGTGGGGCAAGCTCACGAACGACGACTTCGACGTGATCGATGGCAAGCGCGAACAGTTTCTGGGCAAGCTGCAAGAGCGCCAGGGCCTGGCCCGCGATGCGGCTGAAAAGCAGCTCAAGGAATGGCAGGACCGCCATCCCGACTTCCGCTTCAACGACTGATCCCGCGCCACGCGCCGGAATCTTGAAGTCACCGCGAAAACCCAACAAACGTATCGAACACCGAGGAGAAACACCATGAAATTCGCACGCACGCTGATCGCCACCGTGGCAGCCGGCCTGATGGCCACCTCCGCCTTCGCCATGACCAAGGAAGAGCACAAGGCCGCCAAGGACAGCATCGAGGCCACGTACAAGGCCGACAAGGAGAAGTGCGATGCCCTGCAGGCCAACGCCAAGGACATCTGCCAGAAGGAAGCCAAGGGCAAGGAAAAGGTCGCCAAGGCCGAGCTGGAAGCCCAGTACAAGCCCAGCGCCAAGGCCACCCAGAAAGTTGCCGAAGAGCGCGCAGACGCCGCCTACGACGTTGCCAAGGAAAAGTGCGACGACCTCAAGGGCAATGAAAAGGACGTGTGCGTGAAGGACGCCAAGGCCGCCCACGTGAAGGCCAAGCAAGACGCCAAGGTGGCCGCTGCCCAGGCCAAGCCTGCCGACAGCGCCGCCGAAAAGGCCGCCAACGTGGCCGAGGTGCGCAAGGAAGCCAACACCGAAAAGAACGACGCCAACTACAAGGCCGCCAAGGAGCGCTGCGACGCCATGTCGGGCAATGCCAAGTCGGCCTGCGTGGACGACATGAAGCGCATGTACGGCAAGAGCTGATCGTTCAGCCTGCCTGCCAGACAGCGAGCCAGAGAGCATCCGGCAACGCTGCGCCAGGCGCCATCTCAAAGACGCCCCCGTGTGGGGCGTTTTTGCGTCACGGCACGGTGCAAGGCGCGCACGCTCCGTCGCGATGGCGCGATGGCGCGATGACGCGATGCGGCGGTGCATGCCCTGACCCCTGCATTCCCCGGTGCGCGGGCGCCCGTGCTGTGGCATGCTGACTTTTCCCGCCACGCCACTGCCCGCCATGCTCCCCACCCACGACGCATCGACCGCCGACCTGCCCGCCCCGCCAGACCTTGCTGCGGCCGCCGCAGCCGCAGGGGCGGCCGCCGACGCGCTGGCGAAAAACGAAGACCGGCTGCAGGCGCTGGCGCGCTACGCCATTCTCGACACCCCGATGGAGCCCGCCTTCGACGAGCTGGCCGTCATTGCGGGCCATGTGTGCGGCGCGGCCGTGGCGCTGGTGAGCTTTGTGGACCGCGAGCGCCAGTGGTTCAAGGCCGTGGTGGGCGACATGCCGCCCGAGACCCCGCTCGACCAGTCCGTGTGCCGCCACGCGCTGCTGCAGCCCGGCGTGTTCGTGGTGCCGGACCTGGCGCAAGACCCGCGCTTTGCCAGCATGCGCATCGTGACGCAGGCGCACCCCCTGCGCTTTTATGCCGGCGCCCCGCTGGTCACGCCGGACGGATACGCATTGGGCACGCTGTGTGTGCTGGACCACCAGCCGCGCGACCTGGGCGAGCGCGAGCGCCAAATGCTGGCGGCGCTGGGGCGCCAGGTGGTGCGGCTGCTGGAGCTTGGGCGCGCCAACGAGCGGCAGGGCCAGATGCTGGTGGAGCTGGACGAAGCGCGGCGCCAGATGTCCGTGCTGGCCCACACCGATGCGCTGACCGGGCTGGCCAACCGGCGCTCGTTCACCGAGCGCCTGCGGCAAGAGCTGGCGCTGCTGCAGCGCGGTGGCGAGCCGGCCTGCCTGCTGATGATGGACATCGACCACTTCAAGCGCGTGAACGATGTGCATGGCCACCATGCGGGCGACCAGGCCCTGCAGCTGTTCGCCGGCCTGTGCCGCGACGTGTTCCGCGCGGCCGACGTGGTGAGCCGCTGGGGGGGCGAGGAGTTTCTGGCCCTGCTGCCGGCCACGCGCCTGGAGCAGGCCCAGGCCGTGGCCCAGCGCATCCACGCTGCGCTGGCGCTGCAGCCCGTGCCCGGCGTGGAGCCCCCGCTGCTGCTGACCGTGAGCATGGGCCTGGCCGCTTTCGACCCCCTGAGGCCGCTGGACCTCACCCTGCGCACGCTGGACGCCGCGCTCTACACCGCCAAGCGCGAGGGCCGCAACCGCACGGTGCTGGTGTAGGCGGTTGCTCTATTTTTTATAGCTATCAGCGCTTATGGGATAAGCGCTAAAGCGTGTTTTGCCTGACTATGTACATGCCTCAGATGCCTGCCCCCCATCCGTTCGGGCTGAGCTTG
>NZ_JBMIRS010000164.1:0-30697 GCF_049198005.1 Paracidovorax sp. MALMAid1276
CAGCGCTTGATGGATAAGCGCTGAAGGCACTTTGATTCATATTTTTACCCCATCAAGGAGATTCCCATGACCCGTGAAGTCGTCGTCGTCAGCGCTGTGCGCACCGCCATTGGCACCTTTGGCGGCAGCCTGAAGGATGTGCCGCCCACCGAGCTGGGCGCGCTGGTCGTCAAGGAATCGCTGGCGCGCGCCAGCGTGGAAGGCAAGGACGTGGGCCATGTGGTGTTCGGCCACGTGGTCAACACCGAGCCGCGCGACATGTACCTCTCGCGCGTGGCCGCCATCCACGGCGGCTGCACCGAGGGCACGCCCGCCTTCAACGTGAACCGCCTGTGCGGCTCGGGCCTGCAGGCCATCGTGTCGGCGGCGCAGGCCATTCAGCTGGGCGATGCCGATGTGACCATCGGCGCGGGCGCCGAGGTGATGAGCCGCGCGCCTTTTGCCAGCTTGAACATGCGCTGGGGCGCGCGCATGGGCGACACCAAGATGATCGACATGATGATCGGCGCGCTGCACGACCCCTTCCACACCATCCACATGGGCGTGACGGCCGAGAACATCGCTGCCAAGTGGGGCATCACGCGCGAAGACCAGGACAGGCTGGCCGTGGAAAGCCACAACCGCGCGCAAAAGGCGACCGAAGCCGGGTACTTCAAAGACCAGATCGTGCCCGTCACGCTCAAGTCCAAGAAGGGCGACGTGCAATACGCCACCGACGAACACTTCCGCAGCAACGCCACGCTGGACGACATGGCCAAGCTCAAGCCCGTGTTCGTGAAGGAAAACGGCACGGTGACGGCGGGCAACGCCTCGGGCATCAACGACGCCGCCGCCGCCGTGGTGCTGATGGAAGCCGGTGCCGCCAAGGCGCGCGGCGCCAAGCCCCTGGCCCGCCTGGTGGCCTATGCCCACGCGGGCGTGGACCCCAAGTACATGGGCATTGGCCCCGTGCCTGCCACGCAGCTGGCGCTGAAGAAGGCCGGCCTCACCGTGGCCGACCTGGACGTGATCGAGGCCAACGAGGCCTTTGCCGCCCAGGCCTGCGCCGTGACGAAGGACCTGGGCCTGGACCCGGCCAAGGTCAACCCCAATGGCTCGGGCATCTCGCTGGGCCACCCCATCGGCGCCACGGGCGCGCTGATCACCGTGAAGGCGCTGCACGAGCTGCAGCGCGTACAAGGCCGCTATGCGCTGGTCACGATGTGCATTGGCGGCGGCCAGGGCATCGCGGCGATCTTCGAGCGCCTGTGATCCGGAGCGCCACGGGGGCTGCCATCGCCAGCGGCGATGCTGCCACCCGTGATTGGCAAGGCGGGCGCCTGCGGCGATCAGCGATCATTGGCGCCCGCTGACCCAGATCAGCCAGGCGGCTCGCCCAGCGCGCCCCTTCACATTCCACAAAAGACGGAGACATTGCTCACCATGATTCGCACCCTGATTTCCTTCAGCGCCCTCGCTTTTGCCCTGGGCACCACGGCCCACGCCCAGGCGCCCGCACCCGCGGCGGCCTACCCCACCAAGCCCATCCGCCTGATCGTGCCCTTCCCGCCCGGCGGCGGCACCGACATCCTCTCGCGCCTGGTGGCCACCAAGCTCACCGAAGTGAGCAAGTGGACCGTGGTGGCCGACAACAAGGCCGGCGCCGGCGGCACCATCGGCATCGGCGAGGCCGTGAAGGCCGCCCCCACCGGCTACGACCTGGTGATGGGCCAGAAGGACAACCTGGTCATCGGCCCCTGGCTGTACAAAAACCTGCCCTGGGACCCCACCAAGGACCTCACGGCCGTGGCCCACGTGGCCTGGACGCCCGTGGTCATCGCCACCAGCGTGAACTCCAAATACAAGTCGCTGGCCGACGTGGTGGCCGCCGCCAAGGCTGCGCCCGGCACCATCACCTACGGCTCGCCCGGCAATGGCACCTCCATCCACCTGGCGGGCCATCTGTTTGAGCAGGCCGCCGGTGTCAAGCTCAGCCACATCCCCTACAAGGGCTCCAACCCCGCGCTGATGGATGCGCTGGCGGGCAACGTGGACCTGCTGGTCTCGTCGCTGCCCTCGGCCATGGGCCAGATCAAGGCGGGCAAGCTGCGCCCGCTGGCGGTGACTTCTGCCAAGCGCAGCTCATCGTTGCCGGACGTGGCCACCGTGGCCGAGTCGGGCTTCAAGGACTTTGACGTGAGCACCTGGTACGGGGTGTTCGCCCCTGCCGGCACGCCCGCCAACGTGGTCGCCACCGTGAATGCCGAAATCAACAAGCTGCTGGCCACCCCTGAAATGAAGTCCGCCATCCAGGCCCAGGGCGCCGAGCCTGAAGCCATGTCTGCCGCCCAGCTGAACGCCCAGCTCAAGAAGGAATACGGGCAGTGGAAAGGCATCGTCGAGGCCTCGGGCGCCAAGATCGAGTAAGGTTCCTGCAGGCCCGCCCCGGGCCCGGAGACCTTTGCCGTGCCACATCGCCACCGCAAGCCATTGCGCCCACGCGACGCAGCCAGGCCCGTCGCGCCAGCCACCGGCCGCGACGCCAACCTGGGCCCCAAACTCCTGGTGTTGGTGGGCGCGGCGATGCTGGCGGCCTTGCTGTATGCAGGCGCCACGTCGGGGGCCAGGCCTTCGGTGGCGCTGCCGCCACCGGACACCGATGTCGCGCACCCCGTGGCCGCCGGGCCCGCCACCGCCGTGTTCGCCGGTGGTTGCTTCTGGGGCGTGCAGGCCGTGTTCCAGCACACCCAAGGCGTGCTCAATGCGGTGTCGGGCTACGCCGGTGGCACGCCGGAGACCGCCACTTACTCCCATGTCAGCGCCGGCCGAACCAACCACGCCGAGGCGGTGGCCATCACTTTTGATCCGCAGGTGGTGAGCTACGGGCAGCTGCTGCAGATCTTCTTTTCGGTGGCGCACGACCCCACCGAGGTCGACCGCCAGGGGCCCGACGTGGGGCGCCAATACCGCTCGGCCATCTTCTATGCGCAGCCGCAGGAGCAGCGTGTCGCGCAGCAATACATCGCCCAGCTCGATGCCTCCCAGCTGCTGCCCCGCAAGATTGCGACCACCCTGGCCCCGCTCGACCGCTTCTACCCCGCGGAAGACGAGCACCAGGACTACGCCACGCGCAACCCGCACTCCCTCTACATCGCCACCTACGACCGCCCGAAGATCACGCAGCTGCAAACGCTGCTGCCGGAGCTTTTTCGCGCGTCGCCGGTGCTGGTCAGCGGGCAGGCGGTGCAATAGCGCCCCGGCAAGCCAAAAAAATGCGGCTCCACCAGGGAGCCGCATTTTTTGGACTTGCCACGCGGGCCGAAGCCGCTGTGGCGCCGACCTGCTCGATCTCAGTCGCGCACAACCAGCACGGGGATGTGCACCACCCCCAGCACGCGCTGTGTGACGCTGCCCAGCACCAGCTTTTCAAGTCCCCGGCGGCCGTGCGAGCCCATCACGATGAGGTCGGCGCCCGTGGATTCGAGCGCACGCAGAATGCCGTCGTGCACCGCATGGCCCTCGCCCACCAGGGTGGTCACTTCCACGCCGGCCTCCTTCATGGCTTTCTGCGTGGATTCGAGGGCCGTCTTGGCTTCGGCCGTCGCGGCGCTGATGTATTGCGCCTGCCCATACGCAAAATCGGCACCCACGCCGGTGAAGGGGTACGGGTCGATGACATACACCGCCGTGACGGCGCTGCCAAAGGTCTTGGCCAGGCCTGCAGCCTTGGACACGGCCAGCATCGAGGTTTGCGAACCGTCCACAGGAACCAGAATGTGCTTGAACATGGTGCTTCTCCTTGGGTTGACGAACGAGCCCGACGGGCGTCACGGCCTCTGGATCAGAGTGTGAATTGCCACCCTATCCTGCATCTTGATGCGCATCAAATCAACCGCACTCACCCTGAGTGCCATAGGGCGTTTGGCGCCGCCTGGCCCGCCACCGTCCACCCACGGCCCGCTGCAGGCCAAGCTCCGCGCCCTCATGCCAGCGGCGCCGTGGTGGCCCCTTGCGGCTGCGGGGCCACCACATCGGCCCCTTGAAAATTGCCACGGCGGCAGGTGACCACCAGCGTGTCTCGATGACCGCTCTCGCCCAGCGGCTGGATGGGGGTGGACTCGTGGATCATGCGCGCGTCGTCCAGCAGCAGCAACGACCAGGGCTCAGTGAGCGTGAAGCGCTGGCCGCTCGGGCCGTTGGCTTCGAACACCCGCGTTTCACCGCCTTTCACGCCCTCGCGCCCCACCAGAAACACGGCCACGAGATCCACGCCGTCGCGGTGCGCCCCCTCGGGCGTGGGGCGCCCGATGCCGTCGGTGGTGTCGATCCGGAACTGGTGTGCCTCGACATACCAGGGCTGCGTTGCGTCTGGCACTGCGCTGTCGCCTGCGCCTGCATGGGGTGCAAACGTGGCCTGTGCCACACCGGCCAGCGCAGCCAGCAGCTGCTGCCACGCCGCGCGCGCCACGGTGGCGGGTTCCATGGGTGCAAACCAGCGCTCCATGCCACCGTGCAGGGCGTTGTATTCCACGGGCTGCCAGTGCGCACGGTGCGGCACCTGTTGCACCTGCCCGCCAGCCACCACAAAGCATGCATGGCGTCGGCGCCGATAGCGCCCGCCGTCCTTCAGAAAGTCATCGGGTGGCAACGCATTCCAGTCGCCGTTCAGCGCCATCAGGTCGGCCAGTTCGCAACCCGCCCACCTTGCAACCTCGTCAGGCGGCAACACCACATAGCCGGATTGCCGCAGCTGGCCCGCAACATCATCGGCAGAACTGAAAGGAGGGGAAAAAGTGACTTGGGCCATAGAGGCCCGAGCTTAACCGCACGCACCGGCGTGCCCCCCCGCCTGCCATCAGCGGCAAGGGTTGCAGCATCACCCAGTGCTCAGCGCTGGTGGCCCTGGCCGCGCCCCTTGTCCTTGTGATCGTCGCGGTCGTGCTTGTGGCCCTTCTTGTCGTGCCCGCGCCCATGCTTGCCGCCGTGGCGGTGGTCATCGTCCCAGCGGTGGTCGTCACGGCCGTGGTAGCCGTGGCGCGGTGGCGGGCCACGGCGAGGTGGCGGCTCCTGAACGAAGTACACCGGCTGGGCGCAGGCGTTGTAGCGATGGCAGTGCTTGCCCCAGTTCTTGGCATGGCCCGGCGGAACATACAGGTAGATCGGCGAGCGGGGCACCACCACGGCCGGCCGCTGGATGATGACCGGCTCTGCGTAAATCACCGGCGGCGGGGGCAGGCCGCTGCCGATGTTGATCCGCCCGTAGACGCCAGGGGCGAGCTTGCCCCCCACCGTGGCGTTGACATAGGCCTGGGCCTGCGCGCCGCCGCCCACAAGCAGCGCGCACGCCGCCAACGCGCAGGCAGCGCCACGGCCCCGGAGGGTGGTCCAGAAACGGGGAGTGACGGGATGGGTCATGGTGGGCTCCGGAAGTGTGCGGATGCGTTGCTGGGCGCCTGGAAAACGGGCTGACGGCGCGCTTTCGCCTTCTGACGCCCAGCGGCCACCACCCTACCCGTTCGCGCCTAGAAAGGATGTCAGCCAAAGGCGATTCAAGGGATGCGCACGGCTGAAAATCAGCCTCGATTTCCCTTCAAAATTGGCCCCAGCGCTTACCTATCAATCATTTTTTGCTATCAATTTTGCAACCCATCCAGGCTCACTCGACAACCATGGCCTGCAGCACTTCGCGCAAGGCCGAAGGCACCGGCACCGGCCGACGCGTCTGACGGTCCACATACACGTGGACGAAATGCCCGGCCGCCGCCGACAAAGGCTCGCCGTGCGCGAACAGCCCCACCTCGTAGCGCACGCTGGAGCCACCCAGGCGCGCCACACGCACGCCGGCTTCCACCACCTGGGGGAACGCGAGCGGCGCGAAATAGTTGCACTGCGTCTCGATCACGAGGCCGATGGTCTGGCCGGTGTGGATGTCCAGCACGCCCCGGTCGATCAGGTGCGCGTTCACCGCCGTGTCGAACCAGCTGTAGTACACGACGTTGTTCACATGGCCGTACACATCGTTGTCGGCCCAGCGGGTGCTGATGGACCGGAACACGGGGTAGGCGCTGCGGGGTTGGGGGGCCGGGCGGGCGGGCACGGAGGGCACGGGAGAAGGCGCTGCGGGGGATGGGCTGGCGGGGGTGTTCATGGGAGCGCATTCTGCCAGCGCTGGTGGTATTGCCACGCCACCTGCCATGTCGCCAGCTGGGCCGCGAGGGTGTCTTCCAGGTCACGGCCATAGCCCCCTGCCATCGTCACGACGAGGGGGACGCGGCGCTGCCACGCCCATTCAAACACCCTGCGATCGCGTGCCTCCAGGCCCGCGTGGCTGAGCGCGAGCCGGCCCAGGCGATCGCCGGCATGCGGGTCCGCGCCGGCCAGGTAGAACACCAGCGCCGGCGAGCAACGGTTGCCGAGCTGCTGCAGGGCGTCGTCCAGCGCCACCAGATAGTCGTCATCGCCGCAGCCGTCGGGCAGGTCCACGTCCAGGTCGCTGACCTCCTTGCGGAAGGGGAAGTTGCGCGCGCCATGCAGCGACAGGGTGAACACGCTCTCATCGCCCTGAAAGATCCGCGCCGTGCCATTGCCCTGGTGAACGTCCAGATCGATCACCGCCACATTCAGCCTGCCCGCACGGGCACTGTGCTGGCGCAGCGGCCATTCGGCCTGCATGCGGCGCGCGGCCACTGCGACATCGTTGAACACGCAAAAGCCGCTGCCCCGATCGGCATACGCGTGGTGCGTGCCGCCCGCGAGGTTGCCCGCCACGCCCTGCTGCAATGCAATGCGGCTCGCAGCCACCGTGGCCCCCACGGAGCGCCTCGCCCGCTGCGCCATGGCCTCGCTCCACGGAAAGCCGATTTCACGCTGGGCCGCAGGCGCCAGGGTGCCGGACTGCACGGCAAAGATGTAGTCGGGGCTGTGCACCAACGCAAGATCGTCGTCGGGCGCCGGCGGCGCCACATGCAGCGCCACACCCGGCAGACGTTCCGCGATCCTGTCGCGCAGCATGCGGTACTTGGCCATGGGAAACCGGTGCCCCGCTGGCAGGGGCAGCACAAACTCATCCGCGTAATAGGCATGCATGTCGCCATTGTGGCGATGTGCCGACTTCTGGAGGGCGCAACCTAAATTTGCTGCACCGCAACAAAAATCCCTTGCAAACTGCGCGCAAGTCCCTAAAATTCGATCCATGCTGCACTGCAACATGGCCTTGGAGGCCGACGTCAGAGCAGATGTTCGTAAGCCACCCTGCCCTTGTTGGGCACCATTCTTAGGAGATATGACATGTCGCTGACTGCAGAACAAATCCTGGCATCCCACAAGGCCAACATCGAAACCCTGTTCGGTCTGACGACCAAGGCGTTTGAGGGCGTGGAAAAGCTGGTGGAACTGAACGTGACCGCCTCGCGCGCTGCCCTGGCCGAAGCCGCCAACCATTCGCAAGCCGTGCTGGCCGTCAAGGACGCCCAGGAACTGATGGCCCTGCAAGCCGGCCTGTTCCAGCCCCTGGCCGAAAAGACCGCCGCCTACAGCCGCCATCTGTACGACATCGCATCCGGCACCGGCGCCGAGTTTGGCAAGGCCTTTGAAGGCCAGGCTGCCGACGCGCAACGCGCTTTCTCCAATCTGGTGGACAGCGCCGCCAAGAACGCCCCCGCTGGCTCCGAAACCGCCGTCGCTGTGATGAAGAGCGCCGTGTCGGCCGCCAACAACGCGTTTGAATCGGTGCAAAAGGCCGTGAAGCAGGCGTCTGATGTGGCGGAAGCCAACTTCAACGCCGTGGCCAGCACGGCCGCCAACGCCGCCAAGACGGCCGCTCCCCGCAAGCGCTAAGCCAGCGGCGCGCGGTCTGGAGTCGCCACTCTAGGCCGCACGCAGGGAATACCCTGATAATCCACACCATGCGCTGCAGGCCTTTCCTGCAGCGCCCCAGTTGTCTCCTTGGATCCTCTCGAAACCCCCGTTTCAAGGATCCATTTGAAGCCCGGTTCTCGAACCGGGCTTTTTTTTGCCCATTTTTTGCCCATTTCCTGAGCACGCTCCACCTGGGCATATCCCGTGAACATTCAACGACTTTATTAAGAATAATTCGTGTTTGTTTTATCATTGCCTCAGTTCAACACTGAAAGATGCATCCCATGTCGAAGTCCGTGAAAGCCTTGCTCAGCGTGTATGTGCTCGCCGCCTCTGCCGGCGCTGCCTATGCCCAGGAACCGGTGGTCAACCTCTATTCCGCGCGCCACTATTCCACGGACGAGGCGCTGTACACCGGGTTCACCAAGGCCACCGGCATCAAGATCAACCGCGTGGACGCCGACGACGCCGGCATCCTGGCACGCCTGAAGGCCGAGGGTTCCGCATCGCCTGCCGATGTGATCCTGCTGGTGGACGCTGCCCGCCTGTACAAGGGCGAAGTGGACGGCCTCTTCCAGCCCGTGAAGTCGCAGGTGCTCAACGAAGCCATCCCCGCCAACCTGCGCGCAGCCCCGGCCGCTGATGGCAGCATCGCCTGGTATGGCCTGTCGACCCGCGCGCGCGTGATCGTCTACAACAAGGTCAAGGTGCAGAAGTCGGACGTGGCCACCTACGAATCTCTGGGCGACCCGAAGAACAAGGGCAAGATCTGCATTCGTTCCGGCTCGCACCCCTACAACCTCAGCCTCTTCGGCGCCGTGACCGAACACCTGGGCGAGCAAAAGGCCGAAGCCTGGCTCAAGGGCGTCGCGGGCAATCTGGCGCGCCCCCCCAAGGGCGGCGACACCGACCAGATCAAGGCCGTGGCCGCCGGAGAGTGCGATATCGCCGTCACCAACAGCTACTACCTTGCGCGCCTGATGCGCTCCAGCAAGCCCGAGGATGTGGCGGTGGTGAACAAGGTGGGCGTGGTATTCCCGAACCAGGATTCGTGGGGCACGCACCTGAACATCGCGGGCGGCGCCGTGGCCAAGCACTCCAAGAATCAGGCCAACGCGATCAAGTTCCTCGAATACCTCGCCAGCCCCGAAGCTCAGAACTACTTTGCCAACGGCAACAATGAATGGCCGGCGGCCAAGGGTGTGGCGCTGGACAACCCTGCCCTCAAGGCGATGACCGGCGGCCAGCCATTCAAGAGCGAAACCATCCCGATCAGTGCCGTGGGCGCCAACACCACCAAGGTGCAGCAGATGCTGGACCGTGTCGGCTTCCAGTAAGCCACGTCCCCCTTCGTTCAGCATGCCCGGCCTTGGCCGGGCTTTTTTTTGCGCGGGGGTGTTATGACTCTGATGGCCAAAACCCTTGTAAATCAAAGACTTAGGTCCATTTTGAGCATCCTCTCTGGAAAAATTAGACCCCCTGTCGCAGCTACACCACGCTCGTCATAAGGCGACTGGGGACCCCAGGTCTTTCCCAATCAGCTTTCCCAAAACGTGTTCTCCACTGGCTGTCAGTCCTCAGCCAGCTCAATGTCGGCGAAGCGCAGGTTTCCCTTTTTGGACTTGATGGCGCGGACGACAACCCGCTTATTCACCATTGGGCCAATCACATCGTCAACAGCTTGAGAGAGCTTGCCGACTTCAAATTGGCTACCGTCTTCGGTTTCCACCTTCAGCCAGTCTTTGTCGAGGTCCAGCGCGCGCAGGACCCCCACGAGTTCGGCGGGCACCTCCCCAGAAGCCTCGTCTGGTTTCGGTTGCTCCGCCTTCAAAACCCCCGCCAGTCGAGGACGAGTTGTTTCATCGATGGCTACCGCAATGTCTTCTCGCTCTTTGGATGTGATAACCAAGGATTCGAAGCTGCCCCCGGTCGGAGTCAGGTTTCGGACCAGCTTTCTGAAAGTGGCCCGGTACTCTGCATCGGGGACGAGTTCCTTTGTAGCCTCTCCCGTGCTGTCGCTGACCACCGTGGTGACCACGTCCAGAAACTTTTGGGCGATGTCTGCTGCCTCTAGCCGTTCCTTGTCGAACAGGTCCATCTGACCGTTGACCTTGACTGCTACCGAGAACTGAAAGCTGCCCGGTGCTTCTTGAACCAACCACGGTTCAAAAGACCCGGTCACCTCCCGCGTCGGTCCGCCCCGCTTGCGCAACGGCTTGTTCGACTTCCATTCCACTACCCGGTAAAAAATGGACTGCAACGTTTTGACCTTTTCGACAATGAGGTCCAAGGGCGCTGCGCCCCTGAGCACTTCACCGCCTCTAACGGCTACAGTTACCGAGCCAGGCATGAATTGGCCCGCCATGCGCTGTTTATCCCGCTCGTTGTAAAGCGTCAAAAGCAAGTCGTCCAACTGCGCACGAGCAGGGCCTGCGATGGCTGGTAACGCCAGATAGCGATGGGCAAGCAGGGCTGCGCGTTCGAACTCCTGCCCCTTGAACCAAAGCGATACAGCACTCACCGCAGTGATGCCCAGTGTTCTCGGCTTGGACTGGTCCAGTAGCTGCAGCGCGGCTTCCTCAGTCTCGGCCGCCTGCCTAAACGCGTCCTGCGCCTGTTGAGCCATGCCCTGTCGCAAGTACTCGTGGGCACTAGCGGCGAACGCCTCACTTTTTCTATGGTGAGTAAGCCAATCCACGTCAGGCCCTCTCCACCAAAATCAGGCGACTGCGGAACCCCACGACTGCTGCTATTGCGGGCTCCTCTCCCGAGCCATCGCGGGTCTGCTGCAGCTTTTGCCGCAAACGTGCTCGCGCCTGGACGGGTGAACCATCAGTTCCCGATACTTCCAATCTAAAAGCTTGCTCAAAGTCCCCGGGGTCGCTGTCTGCCGGAGCAACGTAGTAATCGGCCCCTGTCTTGGTTTCGGCTCGCCCAATGCTGACTAGCCCCTCCAAGTCCTCGACAGCCGCAAAGGCAATAACGTACGCACCGTCTCGCTTGGCGTCATCGGCATTGTTGTAGGAACGCCGAAGTACGTCATCAACCGGCTCCCAGTTCAACTCATACGCCACGCTCTCTCCTTTGGAGGTGGCCTCGAATTCCACTGGTGGCGTGTGGTGTGCTTCGAGGCACACCTTTGCGGCATTTGCATAGCCCTTGAGCTGATGAGGGTCCAACGGGTGCTTCGGGTGCAAATCTTCAAAGCGCAGTTTTCGCAGCATGCTGGCTCTCGCTGTCGACCCCCTCCTTCCGCCGTGCCTGCTTCAAGCTCAGTGCCCGATGGTGTTCTGGAAGTGCATTTATTGTTACATTCAGTGCATCGTAAAGGCATTGCACCGACATGACAAGCACGGCTGAACGCAAGACCGACGCCATCAACCTTCGCATGTCTCCCTCGACCAAGGAGCTGTTGCGCCTCGCTGCTGAGCGGGAGCACCGCACCCTATCGAACATGCTGGAGGTTCTCATCCTGGAACACGCGTCGAAGGTGGGCCTGTCCCTGGAGTCCAGGCCCACAACACCCAGCCCGCCCAAGCGGGCTAAACCCCACTCGCTGTAGTAGGCGGCCCCCAGTTCTCCCAATTTAGATTTCGCATGACCAAGAGCTTTTCCGAACTTGCCAACCTCATCTGGGCTGTCGCCGACCTGCTGCGCGGCGACTACAAGCAGTCCGACTACGGCAAGGTCATCTTGCCCTTCACTCTTCTTCGTCGTCTGGAGTGCGTGCTGGAGCCGTCCAAGGACGCTGTGCTTGCCGAGTACGAGAAGCGCAAGGCCACGGGCGTGGTACTGGACCCCATTTTGAAGCGCAAGTCGGGCCTGCCGTTCTACAACGTGAGCGCCTTCGCCTTGGAGAAGGTCCTGGCCGACTCCAAGAACATCCGCGCCAACCTGATTGCCTACGTCAGCGAGTTCTCAGAGGATGCGCGGGACGTGTTCGAGCGCTTCAAGTTCACGGAGCGCATTGCTGAGCTGGACGACAAGGACCTGCTCTTCCAGGTCACTCAGTCGTTCGCCAACGTCGACCTGCATCCCTCGGCCGTGCCAAACGACCTGATGGGCCTTGTGTTCGAGGAGCTCATCCGCAAGTTTTCCGAGCTCTCCAACGAAACCGCCGGTGAGCACTTCACCCCTCGCGAGGTGGTTCGTCTCATCGTGCACTGCCTTTTCTCGGGCGACGATGAAGCACTGTCCAAACCGGGCGTGGTCCGCTCCATGTACGACCCCACCGCAGGCACCGGCGGCATCCTGTCCGTAGGCGAAGCCACAGCCAAGGGCATCAACTCCAGCGCCATCATTCGGCTGTTTGGCCAGGAGCTCAACGACGAGTCCTACGCCATCTGCAAAGCAGACATGCTCATCAAGGGGCAGGACCCGGCGAACATCAAGCGTGGCAACACGCTGTCGGCCGACGGGCATGCCGGCACCAAGTTCGACTACGGCGCAGCCAACCCGCCCTTCGGTGTGGACTGGAAGAAGGTCAAGGACTTCGTCGACGACGAGCACACCCGTCGCGGCTATGCAGGCCGTTTCGGACCGGGTCTGCCCCGTGTCTCGGATGGCTCGCTCCTGTTCCTGATGCACCTCATCGACAAGATGCGCCCAGCCGAAGAGGGCGGTGGCCGTGTGGGCATCGTTCTGAACGGCAGCCCCTTGTTCACGGGTGATGCAGGCTCTGGCGAGTCCGAAATCCGCCGCTGGATTCTCGAGCAAGACCTGCTAGAGGCCATCATCGCGCTGCCCAACGACCTGTTCTTCAACACCGGCATTGCGACCTACATCTGGGTGCTGTCGAACCACAAGAGCAAAGAACGCAAGAACAAGGTCCAGCTCATCGACGCGACCCGCATGTACGCCAAGATGAAGAAGAGCCTGGGCAACAAGCGCGTCTACATCACCGACGAGCAGATTGACGAAATCACGCAGGTCTACTCCGCCTTCGAGGAAGGCTCGACCTTTGACAACGAGTTCAAGGAAACGAGCAAGAAAGGAACTCAGGAGGAAGAGCCTGCCCGCTTGGTCTCCAAAATCTTCGATACCAAGTTCTTTGGCTACCGCAAGGTGACTGTGGACCGCCCTTTGGCCGAAGGCAAAACGGGCAAGTTCAAGAAGGGTGAAAAGCCTTACGACAAGGACCTGCGCGACACCGAGAACATCCCGCTGACCGAAGACATCAACACGTACATGAAGCGCGAGGTGCTGCCGCATGTGCCGGACGCCTGGGTGAACGTTGATGTCAAAGACGAGAAGGACGGCCAGCCAGGCAAGGTGGGCTACGAAATCAACTTCAACCGCTACTTCTATGTCTACAAGGCCCCCCGCAAGCCGGAGGTGATTGCCGCAGAGATTCGTGTGATGGAGGAGCGGTTTGTGGAGCTGATGAAGGGGGTGTTGGTGTGAATTGGCCTACCACTCGGCTGCGCTATGTGGCCGACCTCAACCCGGGAATCCGTGCTGACCTTTTGCAAGCACCTGACGTCGAGGTTTCCTTCTTGCCGATGGACGCAATTGGCGAAGACGGCACACTCGACCTAAGCCGAAACCGGGCAGTTGCAGAGGTTCGCAATGGCTACTCCTACTTCGAAGAAGGAGATGTCGCATTCGCAAAAGTCACCCCTTGCTTTGAAAACGGTAAGGGTGCCCTCATGCGTGGCTTGGAGCTTGGAGCGGGCTTTGGTACCACGGAAATTACAGTGCTTCGGCCCAAAGTAGGCACCGAGCCACGGTTTCTGAACTACGTTCTGCGTTCAGAACAGTTTCGCCAAAATGGTGTTGGCGCGATGACAGGTGCAGGTGGCCTCAAACGTGTCCCTGACGAGTTCACGAGGGATTTCAAAACGCCTTGGCCCACACCTGCTGAGCAAGAACGCATCGCCAACTTCCTTGACGAGCAGACGGCGCGGATTGATGCGTTGATTGCAGAGAAGGAGCGACTCCTGCAAAGCTTGGACGAGCTGCGCGATGCGACTTGCCGCAGCGCCTTTACACGGGGACTAGTCTCAAAAACCCCGTTGGTCGAATCCGGAGAGCAATTTCTTGGGGAAATACCCGTCCACTGGAAAGTGTTGCCTTGGAAAAGGCTTGGCTACTTCACAGGTGGCGCAGGCTTCCCGATTGAGTACCAGGGCGTTACGACGGAAGAGCTCCCCTTCTTCAAGGTGAAGGACCTTGACGCCGCCGACCTTCTTCATCCCCTAACGGAAACAGACAACACAGTCTCAAGGGAAACCGCCACAAAGCTGCGAGCGAATGTCTTTCCCGTTGGCACGCTCACGTTCGCGAAAGTAGGCGCAGCGTTGCTACTTATGCGTGTTAGACGCCTAGGAGTGCCTGGGTGCTTGGATAACAACATGATGGCGTTTATCCCCGACCAGGCTGTCGTCGACCCGCTGTTTGCTCAGCTGGCATTGGGCCTGCTTCCTCTTGACTGGCTGGTAAACCCAGGTGCCGTGCCCTCGGTTTCGGCGTCACAGGTTGGTGAGGTAAAGGTTGCGCTACCTGCTTTGAATGAACAACGGCAGATTGCTGCGTACGTCCAGTCAAAGTTTGCTGAGTTTGCAGGCGTGCGGTCTCACCTCCATGAACACATCGGCCGCCTGCGCGAGTACCGCTCCTCGTTGATTTCAGCCGCTGTTACCGGCCAGCTGGACCTGAGCACGTTCAAGGCTGCTGAATGAGCCCGCTCCTGGAAAGTACCGCCACCTTTTCACCCTGTCGAACGTACCGGTACAGCCTCTGGCGTCGCTGGGGCATGCCTGAGCAGGGTTACGCCATGTTCATCGGCTTGAACCCCAGCAAAGCGGACGAGGTGGAGGACGACCCGACCGTCCGGAGGTGCATCCAGTACGCCAAGGACTGGGGCTTCGGTGCCCTGTGCATGACGAACATCTTTGCCTTCAGGGCCACCGACCCCGCGGTGATGAAGGCCCACTCAGAGCCCATCGGCCCGGACACAGACACAGCGCTAGTTGAGTTGGCGAAAAACGCCGGCGTGGTCGTTGCGGCTTGGGGTAATCACGGCAGCCACGGTGCCCGAGACCGGCAAGTCATTGCCTTGCTACCCAATTTGCACTGTCTCAAGGTGACCAAGGCGGGCCAACCCAGCCATCCGTTGTACCTGCGAAAGGCCCTCATGCCGATGCAATACGACCCGCCGAACCGTAAATCAACGCCAAGGAACGCGTAATGAAGCTGAAAACAATCACAGGCGTCCTGGCGCTGACTACCGCCGCGGTGGGTGGCTACTGGTACTACTCGCCGCACCTGGCGCTGAAATCCATGCAGGCCGCTGCGCAGCAGAAGGATGCTGACAAGTTCAATCAGCACGTGGACTACCCAAAGCTTCGGGAAAGCTTCAAGGGTCAGATGTCCGTCATCATGGCTGAGCAGCTAGGAAAGTCCGGAGGCAGCGGGGCTGAAGCCTTGGGGGCCATGCTGGGCGGGGCTATGGTCAATCAGTTTGTTGACGCCTTCGTTCGCCCCGAAATAGTGATGAAAGCGATGCAGAGCGGGGAGTTCTCGCCGAGAGCATCTGGAGAAAGCACGTCTAAACCAAAAGACGAAAAGCCCAGTTGGACCTTCGAGCGCAAAGGTACAGACAAGCTTATCGCCTACGCACGAGACCCAAAGGCCGCAGACAACACTCAAGCGGTGGGTGTCGTGTTTGAGCGCTATGGCTTTGCCGACTGGAAGCTCACAGAAATTCGACTTCCTGCTGGGGGAAGGTAAGGCTAAAGCCAGCGCCTACAACTACAAATACATCGGGAGACCCCTTGGCCTACAAAAGAAAGTATCGCGGACATCGCCGCTCAGGTAGCAACCTGGGTTCGACAGTGAGCGACATGGGCGCCATTGCCAACAAATTCGGCCCCAAGGGTGCCTTGATTGCGGGAGCCATTGGTTTTGTCGTCCTCTACTTCTTGATTCCAGCGGCTCTGGAGGCCTGGCTGGAATACAACAAAGCCAAGCTGTCGGGGCCCACAGCCACCGCCATGGGACAAGTGCTCGACAAGATATTCAACACCCGATTCATTCGCGTCTCCGAGTGGGCTGGCATCGCAGCATTGCTCCTGTGCACGGCTATTGCCCTCTGGAAGGCGGTCACTCAGGAATCGGTGAGCTACCAGGGTCAGAAAGACGCCAGCTTCCTTGCAAAGCTCTTCGCTCGTTTTTTGGATTGAGCCATGCCAACACTGTCCAACGTCCACACCGAAAAAGTATTCGAAGACGAGCTCTGCGCCCAGATGACAGCCTCTGGCTGGCGCGTGCTCACGCATCTGAAGAATGCCACTTCCTACGACCGGGCCCAGGCCATCTTTGCCGAGGACCTGCTTGCTTATGTGCAGGAGACCCAGCCCACCGAATGGGCCAAGTTCAAGAAGTGGCACAACGGCCAGTCGGAGGCCATGTTCGTCAAGCGCGTGGCAAAGCAGCTGGACACGCATGGCACGCTGCACCTGCTGCGGCACGGCTTCAAGGACGTCGACGCCAAGTTCAGCCTGTGCCAGTTCAAGCCTGCGCACGACAAGAATCCGAAGTTGGTCGAGCTCTACAAGAAGAACCGACTGACTGTCATCCGGCAGCTGCACTACTCGCTCAACAACGAGAAGAGCATCGACCTCGTCCTGTTCGTCAACGGCCTGCCGGTGGCAACAGCCGAGCTCAAAACCGACCTGACGCAGGGCATCTCGGATGCCATCACTCAGTACAAGAAAGACCGACTCCCCAAGGACCCCGTCACGAAGGAAGTCGAAGCGCTGCTGCAATTCAAGACCCGTGCCCTGGTCCACTTCGCCGTGTCCACGGATGTGGTCTACATGGCTACCAAGCTCGCTGGCGATGAGACCTACTTCCTGCCGTTCAACATCGGCAAGCCCGACGGCGTGGACCTGCTGAGCTGCGGCGCAGGCAATCCCCCCGCCCCAGCCGGCAAAGGCTACCCCACGTACTACCTCTGGGACTTCGTCTGGCAACCTGACACTTGGCTGGAAGTCCTGGGCGACTTCATGCACCTGGAAACCAAGGAGGTTGAGCAGGCAGGCAAGAAGGTCATCAAGGAATCGCTCATCTTCCCGCGCTTTCATCAAATGGTTGCGGTCAAGGAGCTCATCAAATACGCCGCTGTCGAAGGCCCAGGCCAGACCTACCTCATCCAGCACTCTGCAGGCTCCGGCAAGTCCAACAGCATTGCCTGGACGGCGCACCGCCTGTCCAACTTGCACGACGCCCAGGGCGAGAAAGTCTTTGATACGGTCATCGTGGTGACGGACCGCCGCGTGCTGGACTCGCAGCTGCAAGCCACCATCAGCCAGTTCGAGCACAAGAAGGGTGTCGTTCAAGCCATCAGCGAGAACTCGGCCCAGCTGGCTAAGGCGCTGAACGACAGTACGCCCGTGGTGGTGACCACTCTGCAGAAATTCGGCTTCATCCTGCAGACCGTGGGCGACTTGGGCAAGAAGCGCTTTGCGCTCATCATCGACGAGGCGCACTCCAGTCAGTCCGGCGCGGCAGCACGCAAGCTCCGCCAGGCACTGACCAAGGGCAAGCCCAAGGCCGTGGAGGTCATTGAGGGTGAGACCGTGGAGGTCGAGGGCGACGTCCAGATTGACCCGGAAGACATCACCGCCGAGGACGTCATCAACGACGTCATCCAGTCTCGCCAGCGGCCGGACAACGTCAGCTACTTCGCGTTCACAGCGACGCCGAAGAACAAGACGCTGGAGCTCTTCGGGCGCAAGGGCCCCGAGGGGTTACCCATCCCCTTCCATGTCTACTCGATGCGCCAAGCCATTGAGGAAGGCTTCATCCTGGACGTGCTCAAGCACTACACCAGCTACGCCGCTTTCTACCAGCTGTCCGCGCTGGCGAACGACAAGCTGCTGCCTCAGAAAAAGGCAAAACAGGCGCTCGCCCAATTTGCCAAGCTCCACGCGCACAACATCGCGCAGAAGGTCGTCGTCATCGTCGAGCACTTCCGTGAGCATGTGGCCAAGAAAATCGGCGGCAAGGCCAAGGCAATGCTGGTCACCGACAGTCGCAAAGCCGCGGTCCGCTACAAGCTGGCCATCGACAAGTACATCAAAGCACAGGGCTACAAGGACCTGCGCACGCTCGTGGCCTTCTCTGGTTCGGTGGTAGACCCAGACTCAGGCTCTGACGAGTTCACCGAAGTCTCTATGAACGCCGAGGTGAAGGGCCAGGAGCCTGCCGAAGCTTTCAAGAAGGACGAGTACCGCATCCTGTTGGTCGCCAACAAGTACCAGGTGGGTTTTGACCAACCTCTGCTGCACACCATGTATGTCGACAAGCGATTGTCAGGCGTGCTGGCGGTGCAAACCCTGTCGCGCCTGAACCGCACGGCGCCTGGCAAGGAGGACACCTTCGTCCTCGACTTCGTCAACAAGCCAGACGAAATCCTCGACAGCTTCATGCCGTATTACCGTACGGCCTCGCTGGAGGACGTGACCGACCCGAACGTCGTGCACGAGCTGATGACCAAGCTCAACAAGGTTGGCGTGTACTTCTGGGCTGAGGTCGAACAGTTCGCTGAGGCGTTCTTCAACCCGAAAGTGAAAACCCAGGCTGCCCTGCATGGGGTGCTCAAGCCCGCTGCTGACCGATACGCTGAACTCGAAGAAGACGCTCAGCAACTGTTTCGCAAGGACCTGGGCTCATTCCTGCGCCTGTACGAGTTCCTGTCGCAAATCATCCCGTACAACGACCCGGAGCTGGAAAAGCTCTTCGTGTTCGGCAAGAACCTGATGCCGCGGCTGGCTGAGCATGGTCGCAAGGAAGCTCTGGCCCTGGACTCGGATGTCCAGTTGACCCACTACCGCCTGCAGAAGATGGGCGAGCGAACCCTCGACCTGGAATCAGGCGACGTAGTCAAGCTCCCGGGCATCAAGGAGGCTGGCACCGGCGCTGGCGGGGAGGATGAGAAGAAAGAGCTTCGAGAAATCATCAAGCGCATGAACGACCTGTTTGCGGGCGACATCACGGACGCTGACTTCCTGGGTGTCGTCACCAATTGGCAAGGGCGCCTGATGACCAATGAGGGCCTGGCGTCTCAGGCAAAGAACAACTCCGAGGACCAGTTCGCCATGGGCGGGTTCAAGGATGCCTTCATGGACGTGGTTATCGACGCGCAGGACGCCCAAAACTCCATCGCAGACCAAATGCTCAAGGACCCACGTATTTTTGGCGTCGTGCAAAGCATGTTGGCGAAGATGGTGTGGAAGGGGTTTCAACAACCGGGCGCGCAGTGACCGCCCGCTTGGACGAAGTGCGTGACGACCACCTGATAATCGCCTATGCCCGCAAAGAAGCCGACTATCGTTGTTGTTGATACCAATTGCTTTATTCGCTTGATGTTCTCACCCTTGCGGCCCGTCTTGGGTTCCGTTGTTGGGGGCTATCAGCTAATGACTCTCGCCAACCTAGCGAAAGAATGTGGCCCTGGCACAGAAGTCGTTGAGCGTAATCCCTGGCTGCTGGCTCCTGAAGTTCAAGAAGAACTAACCAAGAACTGCTTGAGTTTTCGGGAGCCAAAGACTAGCGATGTGCGTAAGTGGGCGAAAACTTTTTTGGAGCGAGGAAACCCTCTTCTACGAGCTCATTGCATTGCCAAAAACCTGGACAACATTCGGGAGCTATCTCGAGCTGACGTAACTGCGCTGGCGGCAGCACAGGTTCTTGGGAGCCCTTTGGCAACCGATGAGTGGCCTTTGACTTGGGCCGCGGAGAGGGTGTCAGATGTGGAAGTGCTTCTTACCAGTGTGGCCCTCATCCACCTCATGGAGAAAGACGGCAAAATTACCAGGGAACAGCGAGTAGACATCGTAACGACTTGGGTGAAACACGGCGAAAAGCTTCCCGCGAACTGGAGAGCCCAGTACAGAGAGCTCTTTCAAGACGAGCCCCCCGATGGCCAAGCCTGAACCTCAGGATTCCAGTTCTAGCAAGGCGTGTGAGAGCTGAACAGCATCGCCGAGCTTCAAGTTCAGAGCGGCAGCCACAAACGCTGGCGAACGACCGCCTTCACTCTTCTGCCAGCGAGCCAACGCACGGAATACCGGCGTCCCAAAAATCTGCTCACCCTTGATGACCAAATCTTTCATTGTGGGTTTGGCTGTTCCAAACAGTTCGTCACTTGCAGTGCGCGCCGTCTTCGCTGCAATCTTCCACTTCGCGTAAAAGCGAGGAGTCGCCAACCCCGTTTTGGCTCCGTTGGCCGCCTCGCAGGCCTTGTCGATAGACCGCATAACCGTTACGACAGAAATACCGTATGTGCCAGCATACCAACCGACAAGCTCCATTGGATTGGACGATGCTTGGATATCTTCAAATGCCTTGCGGGCCAACTCTTTCGGAAACAACAAGGTTTGCGCAAAAAGTTCCGCAAAATCTTCGCCGTCTTGGCCAGTAAGAGAGTGCAGCGTCAGGCAATGACCAAGCTCGTGAGCAAGCCAATAGCTGAAATCGTCGAGACGGCAACCCACGTTGAAAAGCACCCACGATGCCTGGCTGTCTGGCAGATAGACACTCATCGCGTTTTCATGACCGACCTTGTCTCCCCCCCAGTAAACAGGCACGAGCACCGCACCAAATTCCTTCAGCAGGTGAAGCAGGTGGCCATGGGTAACCGCCTCAGTTGGGCCGACCTCCAACTGTGCACGCACAGCCCTGGCCACCTCCTCGACGAGCGATTCGTTTACTTTAGGGTCCACGATGTGCCGTGGTGAAAACACTGGGCCCATGAACGGCAGGAGCTGGCGAAGGTGACGACCAACGTCTTCCCCCGCTTCTTGAGCTTCCGGAGTTGGTGGGCGGTTATTGCGCATGCGAAACGCAACCACGGGCTCCGGGGGCATCGAAGGGTCAGGCAGAAACAGCTCTTCCACTACGACCTTGAGAGCTGTAGCCAACGCAGTGAGCTTGCTAGGGCGAGGAATCGACTCCCCGCTCAGCCAATTAGAAACGGCCTCCTTGCTGACGCCACAGGCTTCTGCCAACGCAGCGCCTGTAAGGCCGAGCTTGGTCATGGCCGATTTGATGAGTTCTACGTTAAGCATTGGACAGTAGAGTTTACAGGCGAGGTCAAGTTAGGTCAAGTTATCCGGATGCGGCGATACGTATAGTGCAAGCATGTTTAAACGTTGAGCCTCAGCTTCATGCAGTCCTCGGACAGCTCGCTTAACTGCCGCAGGGGCCTGCTCGACCAGTTGGCCTCTATGCAGGTTGAGCCGCACGGCTATGGGAACCGCGGGCGCGTCATCATGTGACGATGGTGGTTGGCTAGTCAGCCTTGAATTCCTGCGATAAAAGGAATTTCATTGACCGAGTGGATAGTTCGAGCCTCTGTTCCTGCATTCGTAGGAACAGGTATGCGGATACCGTTACCTCTGTCCAAGCCGCAGGCTCGCAAGACATGCTCGGTCGCTACAGGTCATAGGACAAACAGGAGAACCTATGACCATGACCGACGAACAGCTCGAGGCATTCGTGACTGTTGAGATTGAGCGGATGCTGCAGCGCTGCGTTGAAGCCGGCGTAACCTACGACCAGGCATTCACGGAGTTGAACTGGCAGACCACCCTACGTGGCATGCGGAAGAGCGCCGAGCGAGAGAAAGCTAAGGAGGCGCCCTTCACCGTACATTTGCAGACTGCCTACGACTGCGAAATGGCCGGGGACAGCGCCGGGCACCGCGCTGCCTGCCTCGCTTGGTTGCAGGCGAAGCACGGTGTCCAGCTGGGCGACACAGTCCTCGTATGGGGATGGGACGTGCCACGCGAAATTTTGCTGGACGACTTCATCATCAACTTCGAGAAAGACGAAAGTCTCTCCAATGGCTTCATGTGGTTCACTGGACCCACCAGCCATACGCCAAAGGGTAAACCGCCCGAGCGGCAGGGACAATCTATGGACTACGCGGTATGCAAAACCAAGCCCAGTGCCAAGCTGCGAGCGCTGTTCCCACAGCGGTTCTGACATAGGCCCGTTCGGTACATTGAAGCATTCAAGGCTCCCTTCGTGGGGGCCTTTTTCTTGCAGTGCCCCGATGCTGGCTCGGAGCCCCTGTTCAGCCCTGACTGAACACAAAAGTGTCCGCGGATGCCCGCTCGAGGTCAATGCTACGCCGCAGCATGCCTATCATGAGTTGTGACCCCCCGAGGATTTCTCGGGACCTTCACAAGGAACCCGCAATGGCCAAGACCCCGTCCCACATCACCCCGCTGCCCGCCAAACTCGTGCCGGAGAAGTCGGCCACCGAGCTCATCAACGAGTACGTCGAGCGGCTGCGCGACAGTGGCGTGCCCCAGAAGACCATCGCGCTGTCGCTCGGTTTCGGACCGAACTACGTCAGCATGCTCAAGGCAGGAGAGGAGCTGCCGCTGCCGCGCGTCATCGCGTTCGCACACGCCGTTCGGCTGACCGACGCCGAACGCCACGAGCTGCTCCACACCCGCCTGATGGAGCTGCACGGCGAGAGGGGAGAAATCTGCGTAGAGACCCTGGCGCAGTGGGCAGACGACCTCTGCTCGCCAGTCGGCGACGAAGCCAAGCTCATCGAGATGTGGCGCGAAGCGACGGAACCCGCGCCGCATATGCTTGCGGGCATCCTGGAGGACCCTGCAAGGGCAGCGCGTATCGCCGCTGCGATGAACGAGGTCGTCCAGGCCGAACTCAAGGCTATGGCGGACGAGGCCGCGATTCCCTAACCGGTCAGCGGGCGGGGCCCTTCCTTGCGCCGCCCGCCGGAAGCCCCAGCACCAAAGAACACGTTTTTGATGCTGGCAGTGTCGAAGAAGATACCGACGACAGTGCGGGGTCAAGCTTGTAACGGAATACTGGTTGCCCATACAGTATCTCCAGCGAACAAACATTCGTGGAGAAAAACATGGACCGGCCCAATGACGCGCAATACCTGGCACTGCTCCGCACACAGTGGAAGCGCCACAACGCCTTCCCCTCTATGGCCAAGCTGTGCGACGTGCTGGGCCTCTCATCCACGGCCAGCGTCTTCGGGGTCATCAGCCGCCTGACTGAGGCCGGATACCTGGAGCGCGTTGAAAGCCGCATTGCCCCGACCAAGCGCTTCTTCGCTCGGCCGGTGCTGGGCAAGGTCCGTGCAGGTGTTCCCCAGACTGCCACGCAGGAAGAACCTGAAGTCCTGACCATCGATGACTATCTCATCGACGACCCTAACCGGACCAGCCTCATGAAGGTCCGCGGCGACTCCATGAAGGACGTGGGCATTTTTGATGGCGACCTGGTCGTGGTCGAGCACAACACCCCCACCAAGCCAGGCGACACCGTGGTCGCTTGCGTCGACGACGAGCTCACCGTCAAGACACTCCAGCTGGACGGTGCCGGCAAGTTCTTCCTGCAGCCCGCCAACCCTGCCTACCAGCCCATCTTCCCGCAAACCTCCCTGGAGGTGCTGGGCCTGGTCATCGGCGTCGTGCGACGAACGCGACGGTGACGCGCTAAGCCTGCCCACACAGGCTGGCAGCCGGCCTCAACCACCCCTTGCCTCGCGGCAACTGCCTGCCGCTGGGCGCAGCTTTGTCTTGAAGATTGGAAACATCATGCCCGTATGGACCACTACCCCCGTTGAAGCCCAGCCGTCGCTCACCTTGGTCAACTGGCAAGTCATGCAACTGCCCGACGGCGACCGTCACTTCGTCGGCTACTCCCCGCAAAACCGCGAAGGACGAACGAGCTCCGCCATCGTGGAAATGGACTTGGAGCGCCTCCAAGGCGTCACGTCCACGGGCCGCGTCTATCAACTCATTGGCCCCTCTGGGTGGAACACCGATGCTGAGTACGTCTGGCGTCGGTGGGTCGTCATCAACCAGGTGCCCCAGTGGGAGGACGTTTCCAAAGAGGTCTGGCGCGAGCACCTCTCATTGAAAGTCATGCAGCGCTCATGCTGAGCCTCGTCGGCGCTAATCACGAACGTAAGCGCCCGATTGCCTGCCTGAAGGATGGCCAGAGTGGTGCGGTTCTCGGAGTTACACACGCCAAAGGATGCCCATGAGCACGAAAGTTACCCTCAAGTCACGGCTTCAAGTTGGAGACCAACCAGGCTTCCACCTGTATGACGACGTGCTGACCGAAATGGCATACGAAACCCCAGGGGAAGGAGGCGCTACCGAGGACCCTCCGGTCTACTTGACCCTGGAAGGTGTCGATGTCGAGTTACAAACTTTGCCCTCCGGCGGCGCTGCCGTAACCCTGACCATCCCCCGCGACATCGCGCGCGAGTTGGGCCTGCTACCCCCTGAAAGCCGTGGATAGGAGCGAACCACCTGGGAGCCGCTTCAAAACGTTGGTTGCCCTCAGGTTTGTCCCTCGCACTGAAGTGCACGCCTTCGACCGTAAAGCCGCAAGCCTAAACACCCGCCAGCTTCTAAAAAGCCGCGCCGCAACCCCCGCCACTACACGCCACAGGTATTGATGAACACAAAGCGAGTTGACCATGCGAGTGCAAGTACGAACATTGCGGACAAAGGGCCGCAACCTGAACCGGGATGAGCTGAACGACCTCCCGCCGTTCATGGGCACCCTCAAGGTGGCCGAATCCCGCGACCCAGAGCTGGGCCGGCCCGTGGTGCGGGCGCGCCTCGTGGATGCAACCGCTGGAACCAATGCCGATGTGTTGCCAGAACTCTGTGACGCACGTCTGCTCTGGGCCGATGGCAATAAGTGGCGTCTGACGGGCTTCGAGCGCATTGACGCGGCCGACTACATGCAGACCTGGTCCGTGGAGATGACCTGATGCTCAAAGTCACTCTGCACATCGGTTCGCTCAAGGACCGCAGCTTGAACAACCAGCTGGCGGTCATCGACATCGCATACCAAGTCAAAACGGCTCTGGCCACGTATCTGGTGGCCATGACCCTGCGCCACGGCGGCGAGCAGCCCCCGGCCTTGGTGAGCAACTATCCGCGGTGGTCGGCAAGCCTGTGGGACCTGGTGGCTCGGGCCTTGACCCGAGTGCTTTACCAGGCAGACCAAGCACCCGCTTCCGACAAGCCCGACCGGCGCTGCGCCTATGCCACGCGCATCTGCGCCACCATTGAACGCGCCACCGCTGACGACAGAGGGGTCATCCTGGGCACGGCAGAAATCGCCCAGACAAGCGGCCAGCGAGGCACGTACACGGCTGTGTTCAAGGCCGACTTGCAGGAGGAGCGCGTGGCCTCCTTCGACTACGGCTGTAAGCGGCTGAACCCTGCGGACCTGTTGCTGCGTTCCATTTGCTGGTCCCTCTACGGCGGAGACCAGCTCGGGGCCATGCCCAAGCTCATCCTGCCTCCGGCGATGAAGATGGACGGTGTCGAGCGCTTCCACCTGGAGGCCCTGACGGAGCCTGCAAAAACGGGCTTCAAGCGCTACCTGGCAAGGCAGTTCCCAACGGCGAACCCTGAGCCGCTGCCCAAGGCCGAGGACTACGTGCACTTCCTCGTGCACGGTTGAAGGCGAGGACCAGGCAATGACAACGATGACTATGCCCGCCGGTGGCGCACCCGCCTCGGGCGACGGCAAGAAGCGCAAAGACGGGCTGTTTCCGCTGCGCCAGCGCACGGGCACGGCGGCATTCCACCTGTCCAAGGATGCGGTGGGCTTCGGCTACGAGGACTTGGAGAAGCTGTCCGAACGGCAGGCGGTGCAGTTCCTGGCTGAGGCCAGCTGGGGCTCCAGCAAGGTGATGCCGTGCGCGCATTGCTCCACCATCGATGAGCATTACTGGAGCGCCAAGGAACTGCGCTGGAAGTGCAAGTGCTGCGGCAAGCGTTTCTCGGTCACTTCAGGCACGGTGCTGGCGGACCACAAGCTGCCGCTGCCCAAGATTCTGAAGCTGGTGTTCTCGTGGGCGAACGGGGCTTCGGGCAAGCCGGCACTGCAACTGCGCCGGGACTGGAACGTGGCCTATCGCACCGTGTTCACCCTCATCCACAAGATGCGCGAGGGCCTTCTGCGCGGCTACAACACGGGCGCGCTGTGCGGCGTGCTGGAAATGGACGGCGCGGACATGAATGGACGCCGATACCGGGAGAAGCGCAACAAGCCCCTCGGAGGGGGTAGCGCGGGCAAGCCCAAGATTCCGGAGCATCTACTCAAGCCCAAGTTGGAAGTTGACCCGGAGACGGGCGAAATCCTGGGTCCGCCCAAGCCACCGAAGTTCGACAAGACCGCCAAGCAGCACCCTGACCGGCGGCTGTTGCTGGTGATGCGCCAGCGAGGCAAGTCTCATGGCAAAGGAGCGGTAGCCACGCGGGTGGCGATTGCCCTGCGGGAGGCCACGCACACGGTCGTGGCGATGGCGACCAAGTTTGCCTCGGCGGAGTCGCGCATCATGAGTGACGAAGACCCCGCGTACAGCTCCTTCTGGAAGCTGTTCGCCAAGCACGACACCATCAACCACTCCAAGACCTACGCGCTCCCAGGAGGCATCAACAACAACCAGGCTGAGAGCTTCAACTGGCGCATGCGGCGCTCGGTGGAGGGCATCTACCTGTCGCCCAGCAACAAGTATCTGGCGGACTATGCCGCGGAATCAGCTTGGCGCGAGGACACACGCAGGCTATCAACGGGTGACAAGCTCAGGCATTTGCTGAAGGCGGTGTTTGGTGTGGGCCTGTCGCAGTGGTGGCGAGGGTATGGGCAGGGGCGCCACCGCATGGAGGAGTTGCTCATTGAGGGGCCGCAGGAAGCCAAGACGCGAGGGAAGCCGAAGGGGTGGAGACAGAAGCTGCCTAGGTAGCAAAAAGCACTAATCAGTGGAGAGGTCAGGCATGCGCCCGCGTCATGGTTGGGGTCAGCTGAGAGTTTGTGGCAGAGCTTCGCGTTCCATCACAATGCGAATCTGCTGCAGGTCGCCGGTCACAGAGTCGAAGGAGTACGCACGACTCAGCACTTTAAACAGAGCAACGGTTTTCCCTTCGTCTGTTTCAAAGTCGACTATGTCCCCTGCTTGTGGCAGCAAAAGTAGGGAGTCCCGACATGCCTTCATCTCGAGTACGGTTCTAAGCGATTCGTTAACAATCTCTTTGAAATAGATGTTCATATTGAATTTGACTTGTCGATATTGACAATGCGTTTAGGTTTGCAAGTTATATTTCTCGAACTGAGCACTCCACAATGTCGGGCCACGGTCGGTTTGAGCACAAGCTACTTGAACCATCTGCGCCGGTTCAACCGCCCCCTTGCTGGTAGGTCGACTTCGCTTAGCGGAAACGCAGTGACAACCGACGTTGCGGGCCTCGTGAAAAAGAGGCGGCGTAGAGTTGCGCCGCCTCACGCCTATCTGCTGGCAAGCCTAGCGTTCGCTCAGCTTGTCCTACACACCCGCACAACAGTGTCCTGGCTGTGCGTGTAGCCGGTGCTCTTGCGAATCAAGAGGACAACCCGCCTCTCCCGGCGCAGTCGCTGGAGCTCTTGGTTGAAGTGGAACGCCGCCTCCGGGTTGTGTTCGTCGACGCAGTGAAAAGTCTGCTCGTCGCCAAGTGCGAGTTGGTCGATGTGGCGCGCGAGGTCGGTACTGGTTGTTTTGAGCATTGAGTGCTCCTTTCATGGTTACACGGGCACGTCGCCCGCACACTGTCTAGCCGACCGCCGCGGACGGACGCTCCTAGCCCAGAACCATCTCCGATGCCAATGAAATCAACAACTTAGCTAATTTTTAGACGTCACGTGCTTACAGATTGGCCGTCCAAACAGCCGGACGTCTATACAAATCGCGAGAGGCACTGGCCAGGTCACGCCATGCCACTCGGATACAGCGCCTTCAGATACCTCCCCACCGCGGTCTTGCCTCCCCCACGCCCAAACTTCTTGAGCCACCCGTCGTCGGAGCCGATGTCGGCGGGGTCCAGGCCAGGGTCGAATTGGTGCAGAGAGGCGTAGAGCGCGGTCCGCAGCTCTTGTAGCTCGGCACGTTTCGCCGCTAGGCCTCGCAGATGTGCATCTGGAAGTTCCTCAGGGCCCGCCAGGAGCTTTTCTACCAGCGCCAACTCACCGTGCACGTTGGCGATGAGCAGAGCCAGGCGCGTCAAAGCGGTTTGCGTGCGAGTGCGCGTCTTGGTCAGCGCCATGAGTCCTCCTCCTGACGCTGGCCAGCCACCGCTTCTTCTTTTCGCAGTTCATCGAGGCTCGGCGTAGGCGTTTTCCAGCGCCAAACCCCCGACATGGTCGGCAGCCCCGCATAGTCGTGCAAGCGCTCAACCTCGCCTCGAGCACACATCCGTCGTAAGGCGTTTCCCAAGTTGTTGTCCGCGAAACGAGCTCTCTCTTGGCATGACGAGAAGCGCAGCCCGAACACCTGCGCCGCCCCTTCTGCCAAGATATTGGTGGGCACGGCACCTGGATGCGCAGCCTTGAGCGTCTCGCGAAGGTATTTGCGCAAATTGCCACGGCCCCCGTAGCGGGTGTGGGCATGGACCGGCTCAACCGCCGCTGGGTGCACTTCGGTTGCTATCACCTGGGTCACGGTAGAGAGTGCCTTCGCCATTCGCAGGAGTCGTGCTCGCCGCTGCTTGAGCCTGGTTACCTCTCGGTCGATGTGTTCGATTTCCCCTTTGACGGCAGCCAACTCGTTGACGGTCCACTTGAGGTCAGAGGGGGTGCGTGTCCGGAAAGGCAGGACGGGGACTTCGCCTGACCTCGCGGCCTCATTGAGAGATTCCAGGTTCATGCCAAACCACCTTGGCTACAAACTCCGGCAGTTCCGCCAGGATGGGCGCGGTATTGGGGCCTTTTCCGCTGCCAGGTGGCGGGCATGGACCCAGCAAGTTGGTCAGGACTCCACGTGCTACACGCAACATGTCTGACCTTTTCGCTCACCCGGCACTTGCCCCTTTCAATGCTTTCCCTGCCCTCTGGCTTGGGCTGTTCGTCAGCGTCAGCAGCTGGGCGCTCATTTTCAGAAATTTGTCTGCGTACGCGCGCCGAAAAGCCGCACCCCGCCATAGTTTGGAGGTGATGCTGCTCTGCGTTTGCGCATCGGCGTTCTACTTCTTTACGCTCGTATTCCTGTACAAGCACGTCTGTTGAGGTGAAGGCACCGAGCCTCTCGACAGCTGGCCAAGCTTCAAGAAGTCTTGGATTCCTAAGGGACAGCCTCTTCGGAGGCATCAGCCCCCTTTGTCTGCAAGCTCCCGCAGTTCCTGCAGCTCCGCCAGGCTGGGCGTCGCGTTGGGCCCGCGCCAGCGCCAGACCTGGGGCGTATGCCCACCTCTGGCAGCAACGAGCACCTCGGTCAGCCCGTCGGCATTGGCTCGCTTGAGCACCGCGTGGACCGTGTCGCGGCGGAACAGGCTGAAGTCCTTCTTTGTGGGCAGGTCCACGCCAAGGGCTGCCGCCACCTGCAGGGCCAGGGTGCTGACGTCGATGCCCGATTTGCCGGCAGCTTGAAGGTGCGCCAGGACGCAGGCCTTGACTGCGCCGCGTTGGCCGTACTTCCCGGCCCAGGCGTTGACGGTGCCCGCGGCGTCGGGAGCGACCGCAGAGTCGATTGCCGCCATCGTGGCGTCCAGCGCGGCCAGCTTGGCCAGAACGCTGGGCAGTTCCAGTTGGATGCGCTGAAGCTCTGCCTCCAAGCGATGGGCCTCCCCGGCGAGGGCCGCGCGCTCGTTCAGGAGCCACTTGAATACGGAAGGCGTGCGGGTACGTCGAGTGGCGTCGCTCGGAACGGCACTCGACGGGGCTGAAGGTGACAGGAAATTGGGCACAGGGGTAGCGCATGAATACACGGTACCTCTGTGAAGCGACCCCTGTGGGCCACCTGTGCTTAGCGATTAAGCAAAGAACAGGTTTTCAGGTTGGCTTGGGCCATCAGAGTCATAACACCCTTGCGCGTGCCGCACGACACGGATGCGTGATAATTGACGTTTACGTTAACGTCACTCAACGGAGGCAAGACATGGAAATCAAGGGCAAGGTATTCATCGTGACCGGCGGCGCGTCGGGGCTGGGCGAGGGCACGGCCCGCATGCTGGCCGCCCAGGGCGGCACCGTCGTGATCGCTGACATGCAGGCAGAAAAGGGCGAAGCCGTGGCCAAGGACATTGGCGGCGCCTTTGTGAAGTGCGACGTGAGCAATGAGGCCGATGGCCAGGCCGTGGTGGCCAAGGCAGTGTCGCTGGGCAAACTGATGGGTCTGGTGAACTGCGCAGGCATCGCCCCTGCTGAAAAGACGGTGGGCAAGAACGGCGCCCATGCCCTGGCCGTGTTCAGCAAGACGATCACGGTCAACCTGATCGGCAGCTTCAACATGATTCGCCTGGCCGCAGAGGCCATGAGCAAGAACGAGCCCGAATCCACGGGCGAACGTGGCGCCCTCATTTCTACCGCCAGCGTGGCGGCCTATGACGGCCAGATTGGCCAGGCAGCGTATTCCGCATCCAAGGGCGGCGTGGTGGGCATGACGCTGCCGATTGCCCGCGACCTGGCACGCAACGGCATCCGCAACATGACCATCGCCCCCGGCATCTTCGGCACGCCCATGCTGTTTGGCATGCCGCAGGAAGTGCAGGACGCTCTGGCCGCCGGGGTGCCCTTCCCCAGCCGCCTGGGCACGCCCCAGGACTACGCCAAGCTGGTGCAGCACATCTTTGAGAACGACATGCTCAACGGCGAAGTGATTCGCCTGGATGGTGCCATCCGCCTCGCTCCACGCTGACATCGGGCACGCACGGTGCCACTATGAAAACAATAGCTCTCAGCGCTTATCCAGTAAGCGCTGAGAGCTATTTTGAATGTCATTGAAGCAACAAAAAACCGCTGCAGCCTTGCGACTGCAGCGGTTTGTATCTGGCGGAGTGGACGGGACTCGAACCCGCGACCCCCGGCG
>NZ_JBMIRS010000144.1:0-15849 GCF_049198005.1 Paracidovorax sp. MALMAid1276
GACTTTCAGGATACGGAAAAATGCGGCTACAGCCGCTGAACAGGTTCGGACGCTGGGGAGTATTTCAGCAGCCTGCTAGGCCAGCCGCTCGCGAATCGGCACACATTGCACCGTTCTTTCCAAAGCTGTCAAAAACGTAATCTCGCGGTCACTGCCTCGATGGGGCGCAATTTTTAGACTTCTCTCCGTGGTGCAGAAAAAGCATCACCCGGTTACCAAGAGGTAGCCGGTGCAACAGGAGATCCTCATGAAGTTCGCAACGCACTCATCATCGTTGGCCTGGCCACCGTCGCTACGACTTCGTTCGCCGCGTCGGCCTATCACGCCAGCCCAGTGCAGGAGCAGGGAGCTGTGTTTACTCCCGACCACCTGGGTAACACCGTGAGCCGGGACTCCGTTCGCAACACCGTGCTTGTAGCCCAGCAAGACGGCTCGCTCGAATGGATCAGCCGTGGCTATCCCGCCACCTACCCGCTCGTCAAAGCGCCGACCCTCACCAAGAGCCGGGACCAGGTGCTGCAGGAGCTCGAATACGCCAAGCGCAACCCGATCACAGCAGATGGCATGCGCGACATGGGCGGCGAAGCTGGGTGGGTCAACGCCCAACAGCTGCCGTAATCCGCCCTTCACTTTTTCAATCAACATTTACTCAAAGGACCACACCATGAAATTCAAGACCGCACTCCTTCTCGCCGCTCTGGGCGCCGCACCTCTGCTCGCCTCTGCGCAATCGGCTCCACTCACCCGTGAACAGGTTCGCGCTGAACTATTCCAAGCCATTCGCAGCGGCGACATCATGGGTAGCGGTGAGTCGAGCATGACGCTGCGCCAAATGAACCCTCGCGCCTATCCTGCGCAAGCAGCAACCGGGCCCAAGAAGACGCGTGAGCAAGTGCAGCAGGAACTGGGCCAAGCGATCAAGTCTGGAGAGATGATGGCCGCTGGCGAATCTGGTGCCAAGTTGAATGAGATCGCGCCAGGGAACTATCCTTCGCAGGCGGTGGCGGCTGTTTCGCCAAAGTCGCGCGACGAAGTCAAACATGAACTGGCCGAGGCAATTTTTCACGGCGAGATCATCGCCAACGGTGAAGATGGGCGCATGCTCAAGGACGTTTTCCCAGGCATGTACCGTGGCAGCCACGCTGCGGACGTAGCGGCGGAACGCGGCTACACGGGCAGCGCCCGAGGCCTGTGAAGCTGCGGCCTTGTTCTTCGAGACCCAGTGCTCAGAATTCAAATTGCCATGCTAGACTGAAAAAATGAGTCGCTGGATCGTCGCTTTGATGCTGGTACTGCTACCGCTCCAGTTCAGCTGGGCTGCGGTAGCTTCGTACTGTCAGCATGAACGCTCGACATCCACGACCTCTGTGCAGCACGTGGGTCATCACGAGCATCAGCACAAGGCAGATGGGGCAGCAGGTAAGTCCGTCGTTGCCGAGAAAAATCTCGACAAATTCGACCCCGACTGCAGCTCGTGCCATGGCCTCGGTCTGGGCGCACTCTATTTGCCAGATTCAAAGCTGCCTCTGTTTCGCGGCAATGAAATGAACGCTCCTGCGCTATCAGCGCTTGCAGGCGTCAGCCCAATACCTCCCGACCGCCCTCAGTGGTCGCTCCTCGCCTAATCGGCGGGGCTTCCTTACCCATCCTTTCCAAGGTCCGCCATCGTCTGGCGGGCTTCGCCGCGCGTGCTGCTGCGAGAACGGATGCTGGTTGCTAGGCACCACACGGCTGCCATCCCCGTCGATTTCTTCGTGTTTCAAGGTCACTGGAGAATCGGATGTTCAAGGGATTTCACTTTCAAAAAGGTTCGGGCGCTTCGCTCGACCGGGCTCGGCTCGCGGCCACTTCAGGTGCGGCCGCCATATTGTTTGCGACCTCCACGGTTGCAGTAGCTCAGGGCATGACCCAGAGCATTCAGGGGAGCGTAGCGCCAGTCCACAGTGCGGCTGCAGGCTCCGAAGCTTCGCTGTCACTGGCTCGCGCCATCGAGATCGCATTGGAGGGCAATGCGGACGTGGCCGCAGCAACCCGTCAAGTAGAAGCCACCGAGGGGCAGATCATCCAAGGCCGCGCGCGGCCCAATCCTGAGCTGGCGTATTCGCTGGAAGACACGCGCTCGGCAACACGAACTCAGAGCTGGCAGCTCAATCTGCCCATCGAGCTCGGGGGGAAACGCGCAGCGCGCACCAAAGCTGCAGAGAAAGCGCGAGAGCAAGCCCAAGCTCAACTCGCCGAGGTCAAGTCCACCGTCCGTGCCAACGTTGTGGCAGCGTACTTCGATGTCCTCACAGCGCAAGAGCGGCTGTCGCTAGCCAAGGACAGCGCCAGCTTGGCGAAGTCATCTACGGATACCGTATCTAAGCGCGTAGCGGCGGGTAAAGTTTCGCCGGTCGAGGAGACCAAGGCGAGGGTGGCAGAAGCGGGAATTCGTCTGGAGTTGACACAGGCCTCAAGCGAGGAGCGTAACGCGTTGACGCGGCTGTACGCTTTGCTGGGAAGGACCAGCCCGATCACGTTGTCTTTGGAAGGCGAGGCCGAGGCATTGCCGGCTTTGCCAGGACTGGCCGACCTGCAGTCACTGGTGGTGTCTGCTCCGGCCGTGGTGCTTGCCAAGGTTGAAGTCGACCGCCGCAAAGCCTTGACCGAAGTGGAGCAGAGCAAGCGCGTTCCCGATGTGACTGTCAGCGCTGGCGTACAGCGCAGCAATGAAACCCAGCGCAACATGCTGCTCCTTGGGATCTCAGTCCCACTCCAAGTGTTCGATCGCAACCAAGGCAACCTCCTTGAGGCCCTGAAGTTGGAAGACAAGGCGCGGGACGAACTCCAGGCCACCACAGTTCGTCTGCACAGTGAGGTCACGCAGGCTCACGACCGTCTGGCCACGATTACTACGGAGGTTCAGGCGTTGCGCGCCGACGTGCTTCCCGGTTCCAAGTCGGCATACGACGCAGCCACCATCGGCTTCGAGAACGGCAAGTTCAACTTTCTCGAAGTCTTGGATGCGCAACGCACCTACTTCACCGCCAAGTCGCAATACCTGAAAGCCTTGGCCGAATCCCATCGCGCAGCAGCCGAGATTGACCGGCTGCTGGGTGGCAGCACGCCCCTCACCTCGACCACCAAGCAAAACTGAGATCGACCATGAACAACATCAAACCAAGCATCAGCAAGAAGCACCTGATCGCCATCGCAGTCGTAATTGCGCTGGGAGTAGGAGCCGGCGTTTTCGTCATGCAAAGCGGCAAGCCTAAGGCCGCAGCTGCAGCCGAGGGAGACGGCCACGGACACGGAACGCATACGGAGGCCAAGGGCCACGGTGACGGCGAGCACCACGGAAAAGCAGACGGCAAAGGCCATGATGATGACAAGGGCCACGCTGATGGTGAGCACCACGAAAAGAGTGCATCTAAGGGCGCCAACGGCGGCAGTCTTTTCAAAGAAGGCGACTTCAGTTTGGAAGCGCTGCTCTCTGAAGATGGAGGTGAGCCACGGCTGCGCATCTGGATGTTCGACAAAGACAAAGCGCTGCCTCAGAGCGCTGCCACCGTTGCGGCAACGGTCGCGCGCCCAACAGGGGACAAGCAGACGCTGACATTCGTTCAGGACAAGGATGGCTGGGTGAGCCGCGAGACGGTAGCTGAACCCCACGCCTTCGATGTTGAGATCATCGCGCAAAAGGGCAATGAGCCCTTCATGTTCGTGATGAGCAAGGAAGAGGGAAAGGTCGAGTTGACCGACGCCCAGATCAAGGCGGCAGCCATTGGAGTTGATACGGCGTCCGCAGCGAACATCAAGTCCGCGCTGCTGCTTCCAGGAGAGATCCGCCTGAACGAAGACCGTACCTCCCACGTCGTGCCGCGCTTGGCCGGTGTGGTGGAGAGCGTCAGCGCAAGCCTAGGGCAGGTGGTGAAGAAGGGGCAGGTTCTCGCCGCGATCGCCAGTCCGACAGCATCGGAGCAACGCAGCGAACTGCAGACGGCTCAGAAACGCATGGCTCTGGCCAAGACGACCTTCGAGCGCGAGAAGAAGCTGTGGGAGCAGAAGGTTTCGGCGGAGCAGGATTACCTGCAGGCCAAGCAGGCACTCAACGAGGCCGAAGTGGCCGTCGCCAACGCCAACCAGAAGCTGGGCGCACTGGGCCTGTCGTCCTCGTCCGCGTCGGGCTTGAACCGGCTCGAACTGCGTGCGCCCTTTGATGGAATCGTCATCGAGAAGCATCTGAGCCTTGGTGAAGCCGTCAAGGAAGACGCTGCGGTGTTCACCATTTCGGACCTGAGCCAGGTGTGGGCTGAGATCAACGTACCAGCCAAGGATCTGCCACTGGTGCGAGTCGGCGAAAAAGTCACCATCAAGGCCACGGCCTTTGACGCTTCAGCGACGGGCACCGTTGCTTTCGTAGGTGCACTGATCGGGGAGCAGACCCGCACGGCCAAGGCTCGCGTAGTTTTGGACAACCCCAAAGGCGCTTGGCGTCCTGGCCTGTTCGTGAACATCGAGGTAGTGGCCGAAGAAGCTTTGGCCCCTGTGACGATCGCAGCAGATGCAGTGCAGACCTTGGCAGACAAGCCCGTCGTTTTCCTCAAGGTCAATGGAGGATTCATCGCGCAACCAGTGCAGCTGGGGCGCAGTGATGGCAAGCGGATAGAAGTGCTTCAAGGAATCAAGCAAGGCACGCCATACGCAGCCTCCGGCAGCTTCGTCGTGAAGTCCGAACTGGGCAAGGCCTCGGCCGAGCACACGCACTGACCACGGAGCCGCACACATGTTTGAAAAACTGATCCGATTTTCGATCGAGCAGCGATGGCTGGTGCTGCTCGCAGCTCTCGCAATGGGCGCACTGGGCGTCTTCAACTACCAAAAGCTGCCGATTGATGCCGTTCCGGACATCACCAACGTGCAGGTGCAGATCAACACGCAAGCCGCCGGCTACTCGCCGCTGGAAACAGAGCAGCGCGTGACCTATCCCATCGAGACGGTCATGGCCGGCCTGCCCAATCTGGAGCAGACCCGGTCGTTGTCCCGCTATGGCCTTTCCCAGGTCACGGTGATCTTCAAGGACGGCACGGACATCTACTTCGCGCGCCAACTGGTGAATGAACGCATCCAGGAGGCCCGGGATAAGTTGCCGGCAGGCATTACCCCTGCGCTGGGACCTATCTCGACCGGCCTGGGCGAAATCTACCTGTGGACGGTTGAAACCAAGGATGGAGCCAAGAAGCCAGACGGCAACCCCTACACCCCGACAGACCTGCGTGAAATCCAGGACTGGATCATCAAGCCGCAGCTGCGCAATGTTCCAGGCGTCACCGAAATCAACTCCATCGGCGGATTTGCGAAGGAATACCAGATTGCGCCAGTCCCCGAACGCCTGGCATCCCTCGGCGTGACGCTGCAAGACATCGTCACTGCTCTGGACCGCAACAACGGCAACGTTGGCGCGGGCTACATCGAGAAGCGCGGCGAACAGTACCTGGTTCGCGCCCCTGGCCAGGTCAAGTCGATGGAAGACATCGGCAATGTGATCTTGAGCAGTGCCAACGGTGTCCCCGTGCGTGTGCGGGATGTCGCCGACGTATCGATCGGCCGAGAACTGCGCACTGGCGCCGCCACGGACAACGGACGTGAAGTCGTGCTCGGTACCGTCTTCATGCTCATCGGCGAGAACAGCCGTACCGTGTCGCAAGCCGTGGACAAGAAGATGGTGGAGATCAACCGCAACTTGCCAGAAGGCGTGCACGCGGTCACCGTCTATGACCGCACTGTCCTGGTGGACAAGGCCATCAGCACGGTGAAGAAGAACCTTATGGAAGGCGCGATCCTGGTGATCGTGATCCTCTTCCTGTTCCTGGGCAATATCCGGGCTGCGGTGATCACGGCAACGGTGATTCCGCTGTCGATGCTTTTCACGTTCACTGGCATGGTGAACTACAAGGTCAGTGCCAACCTGATGAGCCTTGGAGCGTTGGACTTCGGCATCATCATTGACGGCGCGGTTGTGATCGTGGAGAACTGCGTTCGCCGCCTGGCGCACGCCCAAGCCCACCATGGTCGACCACTGACACGGGCCGAGCGCTTCCATGAAGTGTTTCTGGCATCGAAAGAGTCTCGCCGCGCCCTTCTGTTTGGTCAGCTCATCATCATGGTGGTGTACCTGCCGATCTTCGCCCTCACTGGCGTCGAAGGAAAGATGTTCCACCCGATGGCGTTTACCGTGGTCGCAGCACTTGTCGGCGCAATGATCCTGTCGGTGACTTTCATCCCCGCCGCAGTCGCACTGTTCATAGGCAACCGGGTCAGCGAGAAGGAAAACTTCCTGCTCGGCCATGCGAAGCGAATCTATGCGCCCCTCCTGGATCGCGTAATGTCCGCCAAGGCAGTGGTGCTCTCCATTGCCGCAGTGGCCGTGGTGCTCTGCGGATTGATCGCGACCCGAATGGGCAGCGAGTTCGTTCCCCAACTCAATGAGGGTGACCTTGCCATCCAGGCGCTGCGAATCCCCGGTACCAGCCTCTCGCAATCTATCGCCATGCAGCGCCAGATCGAAGGGACGCTGAAAGAGAAGTTCCCTGAAATCGACCGGGTATTTGCCAGAACCGGCACTGCAGAAATTGCCTCGGACCCCATGCCGCCGAACATCTCGGACGGGTACATCATGCTCAAGCCCATGGACCAATGGCCCGAGCCGCGAAAGACCCGCGACGAACTGCTTACCGCTATCCAGGAAGTGGTCGGCAAGATTCCCGGCAACAACTACGAGTTCTCGCAGCCGATCCAGTTGCGCTTCAACGAACTCATCTCCGGCGTGCGCAGCGACGTCGCAGTCAAGATCTTCGGGGACGACATGGACGTCCTGAACAAGTCGGCAGAAGAGATCTCTTCGATGCTGCAGAAGATCCAAGGGGCATCGGAGGTGAAGGTCGAGCAGACTACCGGGCTGCCGATGCTCACGGTGAATATCGACCGCCAGAAGGCGGCTCGCTATGGCCTGAACGTGGCCGACATCCAGGACACCGTGGCCACAGCCATCGGTGGACGTGAAGCCGGAACGATGTTCGAGGGTGATCGGCGATTTGACATCCTGGTGCGCCTGCCCGAAGTGATCCGCAACGACATGGAAGGAATGAAGCGACTGCCCATCCCGCTGCCTCGCTCAGCGGGCACTGCGGAAGCGCGGACCAATTTCATCCCGCTTGCCGAAGTCGCTTCGTTCGAGCTCGCCCCTGGCCCCAACCAGGTCAGCCGCGAGAACGGCAAGCGTCGCATCGTGGTCAGCGCCAACGTGCGTGGCCGCGACGTGGGCTCCTTCGTTGCCGAAGCCGAGCAAGGCCTGGCGCAGATCAAGATCCCGACGGGCTACTGGACAAGCTGGGGCGGCACATTCGAGAACCTTCAGTCCGCCTCCAAGCGCCTGCAGATCGTCGTACCCGTCTCGCTGTTGCTGGTCTTCGTGCTGCTGTTCGCAATGTTCGGAAATGCCAAGGACGGGCTGCTGGTCTTCACCGGAATTCCATTTGCGCTGACAGGGGGCATCTTGGCTCTGTGGCTGCGCGACATACCAATGTCGATATCTGCAGCAGTTGGCTTCATCGCTCTTTCAGGCGTTGCTGTTCTCAACGGACTTGTCATGATTTCATACATCCGGACGTTGAGAGAGGAAGGCGTACCGCTGGACGATGCAATCCGCGAAGGCGCGCTGACGCGTCTGCGTCCCGTGCTCATGACCGCGCTCGTCGCGTCCCTTGGCTTCATCCCGATGGCCATCGCTACGGGGACCGGCGCCGAGGTGCAACGCCCACTGGCCACCGTTGTGATCGGCGGCATTCTGTCCTCGACGCTGCTGACGCTCCTGGTCCTGCCCATCCTCTATCGCCTCGCTCACAAGCCTGACGAGCAGGCTGAGGACGTGACTGCAGAACCCGTACACCCAGTTCCCTCCGCCCAGTAATGGGCCTTCGGGCCCCGCAGCTTGCGGGGCCCATTTTTTATTCCGTTCAGCAAAGGAAATTCAATGAAAGCAACCAAGATCCTTCTCGCGTTCGCCGTTCTCATCTCTGGCGCGGCAATCGCTGCGGACAACCACGACACCAAGCCGCTGCATGGGGGAGTCGTAGCCCAGGCAAAGGATGTTGACTACGAGCTTGTTTCCGGTGCCGACAAGCTGCAGCTGTACGTCCGTGACCACGGAAAGCCGGCAGACGTTGCTGGAATGGCTGCCAAGGTCACGCTGTTGACCGGCACTGAGAAGCAGGATGTTCAACTGCTGCCGGTCGATGGAAAGCTGGAAGCGTCGGGCAGCTTCAAGGTAGCAGCGGGCACGAAGGCCGTTGCTGCGGTCACCAAAGGCGGCAAGTCCGTCGCCTCCGTTCGCTTTTCTCTCAAGTAGACCATGGTGCGACGAGGCGCTTGCATGTCATCGCATCGCTGCAGGCGTCTCGTTCAATGCAGACAACAGCAATTTGGAAAGAGGCTTAGCCCATGGGTCACGGACTAGCGGCTAAGCTGATTTGGATATGGATCAGCCTGATCGTGACTGTGCTGACCTTCTGGCGGGTGCGTCACATTTGGCTGAAGCGCCACCCGGAGCGCAACAAGAACCTCAAATACAGCCAGCGCCTTGCCAAGCGCATGCGAGACCGACGGCTGGCGCAATTGCGTTCCCAGCGACGAATGGGCTCGGATCGACGTGCTCGCCATTGACGCCTGATGCCCAGGTGCGGCGCACGTTGATCCCTCAACCAATGCGCCTGCAGGCCGCCGAGATGTCCAGCTCCTGCTCATAGGCCTGGGTCGAGACGTCCAGCAGTCCGAGCACCGAGTGGAACAGGTTGTCATGCGACAAGGCGTCCGACGACTTCTCTTTCAAGCAATCGCTGTTGATCATGCGACTTTTCATGAAGCCTTCCGACAGCCACCAGACCATGGGCACCTTGGTCTGTTCTTCAGGTGCGATCGCCCTGGGCAATCCGTGAAGAAACAGTCCTTTCTCGCCCAGCGACTCACCGTGGTCGGACACATAGAGCATCGCTGTATCGAAGCGGCTCTCCTGGTGCTTGAGAAAGGCCACGGCCTGGCTCAGGACATGGTCGGTGTAGAGAATCGCATTGTCATAGGCATTCACGATGCTCTGGCGATCGCACTTGCGCAGCTCGCCCGTGTCACAGGTGGGTTCAAAGCGCCTGAAAGATGGGGGGTAGCGCTTGAAATAGGCAGGCCCATGGTTGCCGAGCATGTGCAGGACCACTACCGTTGTAGTGTCAGAAGCGTCGACGACTGACTCCAGCCCTTGGAGAAGCACCTCGTCAAGGCACCTACCTTCAGAGCACATTCCTGCGGCAGCAGACGGCTCAACAGGGATCTCATTGAGCCCATCGCAGACGCCCTTGCATCCTGACTGGTTGTCCTTCCAATGCACCGAAACTCCGGCCCGTGAAAGAACGTGTAGTAGAGATTCAGATGAGCGAATTCGAGCTTCATCATAGTCTCGCCTTCCAATCGCAGAGAACATGCATGGGAGTGATGTCTCTGTGTCTGTACCGCAGGCCGTGACGTTGTCAAAGTTGACTGCGTTAAGCGCCTGGAGGTTCGGGGACGTCTGCCGCTCATAGCCGTTAAGTCCCCAATTGCCAGCACGAACCGTCTCTCCCACGACGATGAAGACCAGCTTTGGCTTCTGGGGCGACATTGGGGCTGCCAGGCGAGCATCCATGCCTACGGGCCGCCTGACCTTTGGCTTCTCGACATCGGCCGACAGGACGCGAGCTGTCGAGTAGATCACGTTGGCGGGAGTGATGAGGTACCGCAGCTCCTTCTGGTTTCTCATCAACGCCGAGAAGTCCTGGAAGATGAGCAGCACAGTCGCCACTACTGCCGCCGCGCATGCGGCGACAAAGACCAGGCGTCGCAGCGTCGCTCGCCAAAAAGAATTCTTGGTGAGGCGAATACGCCATATCGCCCACAAGGGCACGGCAGAGTAAAGCGATACATGGGCAATCAAGCTCCAGGTGATCAACTCACTGGCTTCCGCAGTGTCTGTCCGCAACACATTGCGCAGCATGCTTGGATCGTAATAGACGCCGTAGCGTTGCATGTAGAAGGTCGCAAAGGCTGCAACCAGCACAGATGCTGTGAGCAGCGGACGCACACTCCACCTGGCGACGGCAGCGCTGAAGATCAGCCCATGCAGCGCTACCAACGCAACCACAAGTGCACCCGCAAACACCCATGTGTCTAATGCCGACCAACTGCGACCCGCGGTGCTCGCCCGTAGGAACGCACTGTTGTAGACCAGAGCAACATACACACTGACCCACAGCACCAACCCTTCTGATGCCATTGAAGGGCGCCGCCGGAACCACTGCCCCCAACGAGCGGGCAAACGCCCAGGCTCCACGAAGCCGCGTTGTCTGAAACTCATCTGACATCGAGAGCATTGATCAGTACGGTGAATCAACCCACAATGGGTCCGCATGTACTGAAGATGAAATTGGCAATCACGGCAGGTCTGCCGCGATGCGATGGAACTAGCTCGGGGCAATCAGGCGGTCATCACCCTTCATGCTGCGTGTGTCCGCTCAGCGGCCTCCACGTTCCCGCAGCCGCATCCTTTCTTCGGGAGTCATACTGAGAAACTCTGCGCGAACTTCTTCTCTGGTTTTCGCCGGCTCTGTTGCCTTGGGCGGCACCACTCCGCCGCGCGACAAAATAGCGAGCGAGCCATCCTTTCGGGCAGCATCTACCGTTCTCTGGACATCGCCACGAAGCACGTCATTTGAGACATGGCTCGGATTGGTCGTGGCGCCAAGTTCGCCGCCTACCTCGTGATACAGCGACGACGCGGTAGCTACGATGGGGACCAAGAAGATCGCTGCGGTTAGCGAGAGAATTTGAGCTGCCTGCTTTTTCATGGTGTTCACCAGTTGTCTAGGGCCCTAGCCAATTGCGTGGACCTTGAAGCGAACTCTAGAAACCCGAAGGGGACAGATAGCGGACACTCAGATTACGAATTTGTAATCGGGCATTGGGACGATCTCCAGGAGAATCACCGAATGAAAATCTTGGTCATTGAAGATGAGGTCAAGCTCGCCGAATACCTGAAGAAAGGGCTTGGCGAAGCTGGGCGCAACGTCGACATCGTTCACAACGGTGTCGATGGACTGCACATGGCTCTGGAGGGCGGGTACGATCTTCTGATCCTCGACGGCATGCTGCCTGGCATTGACGGGTTCACGCTTTTGACGGCGTTTCGCAAGACAAAGCAGACCCCGGTCCTGATGCTTACCGCACGGATCAGCGTTGAGGATCGGGTGCGCGGCTTGCAAACGGGTGCTGACGACTACTTGGTCAAACCCTTTGCCTTCTCAGAGCTATCCGCCCGCGTGCAGGTGCTGCTTCGCCGGGCGCACGGCGCCAAGGATGCCGGTGAGCCGACCGTGCTGGGCATCGCGGACCTTGAACTCGATCTGATACGCCGCAAGGCTACGCGTGGAGGTCAGAGGCTTGAACTCACGGCAAAGGAGTTCTTGCTGCTCGCATTGTTCATGCGACGAAAGGGCGAAGTTCTTTCTCGCACCGAGATTGCAGAACAGGTCTGGGACATGAACTTCGACAGCGACACCAATGTGGTGGAGGTGGCGATACGACGTTTGCGCACGAAGATGGACTTGCCCTTTGACAAGACCTTGCTGCACACGGTGCGAGGCATGGGCTATGTAATGGAAGAGCGAGAGTCATGAACGCATTGCCACGCGCGCACTCTCTGCGCGCGCGCCTGTCGCTTTGGCTTGCCGTGCAGAGCTTTGTGGGCCTGGGCGTGGTCTGCCTTGTCGTCTACTTGGTCACGGCGCACAACCTCAGCGAGCGCCAGGTCGAAACGCTCGCTCAGAAGGAAGCCATCGTCAGGCACCTGTTGAGCAACATCGGCGAGCACGCCAAGGAAAGCTCGCAGGAGCATCCGTTGAGCGATTTCCTGATTGGGCACGAAGATTTTCGCTTGATCGTGCGCACCCAGGATGGTGACCTGGTCTTCCCGAAAGCCGCCCCGAATCCTGACAGCGCGCGGCGGGTATCCCGGGTGTTCGCAGTGCAGCCCACAGATGACAGGAGCCAGACCTTCAACGTCAACCTATCAATGGACATCTCTTCCGACGCCCAGCATCTGAATCGGCTGGCCATCACACTGGCCATCGCTGCTGTGGTGGGCACTTTCGTCATTTCGCTCGGAGGCATGTCCATCGTGAGCTACGGTCTGGCCCCCGTAAGACGGCTTGCGCACCAGCTGAATTATCTGTCTGCTGACAACTTGCGCCCGCGCTTGGATGGTGCAGGTCAGCCCGCAGAACTCGTTCCTCTGGTCGAGCAGTTCAACGGCCTGCTCGGCCGACTGGACCTTGCATATACCCAGCTCGAAGGATTCAACGCAGACGTGTCACATGAGCTTCGCACTCCTTTGGCAACCCTCGTCGCCAGCAATGAGCTTGCGTTGCGTCACCCTGGGAACTTCGACATGGAGGAAGTGCTGTCCTCCAACCTTGAGGAGCTCCACCGCCTCGCAGGCATCATCAACGACATGCTTTTTCTGTCGAAGGCGGACAGAGGCGCGACTGCCAGGCGTTCCTTTGTTCCCAGTCTTGCAGCAGTTGTCGAGCGGGTTGCTGAGTACCACGAGGCAGCCTTGGCGGATGCCGATCTGCGCCTGAAGGTGTCAGGAGACGGTACAGGCCATTTTGATGAACCGCTGCTCCGGCGTGCCGTTTCCAACCTGATCGGCAACGCCACCCAGTACGCCAAACCTGGTACGGAGGTTGAGGTGAGCATAGGCGTGGTGTCAGACACAGAGGTGAGCCTGGTCGTCGCGAACCAGGGCGAAACGGTCTCACCTGAGATCCTGGGGCGTATCTTCGATCGGTTCTTTCGCGCTTCTGCTTCCCGCGAGCACGGGCAGAAGAACCATGGGCTAGGTTTGGCCATCACCTCGGCAATTGCCCGCATGCACGGAGGCCGTACGACCGCAGCCAGTGTCAATGGCAAGACCGAGATCGGCCTTGTACTGGTCAAGACGGTGGCATAGGTTCAGGGACACTGCTCAACGTTGCCAGTCAAACCCCGACAACGAGGATTTGACGGGCGCTAAAGGCAGTCTTGGATCAGGGTGCGGGAACGGCCGGGACCGGTGCACCAACGCGGCGTGCAGCCCAGCTGGGGTGCTTCTGAGAGCGTTCCAGGTCTGCCAGCACTTCTTCGCGGGTTACGGCCTTGCCTTTCACTGGAACGGGTGCACCGAAGCGATGGTATTGCCACGTGCCGTCCTTCTTGGACTGGTCCATCTCGGCGAGGACCTGTTCGCGCGACTTGCCAGGCTCAGCATGTTCTGGATGGGTGGTGTAACCCAGCTCGGTCGGCGCAGAATGGATGACGCTACTCGCCATCGCGGGCGCTGCAAGGGCTACGAAAGAAAGAGCGGTGAGGACGGTACGGACTGCCATGAGATATCTCCTTGGTTGGAATCGACGTGCCCTGTAGACCGCGCCAACCGTTGGACGCTCTACATTGCACGTGTGACAGTCTGCTGACCGTATGCCGACAAGTTGCGCACCGAGAGATTACAAGTTCGTCATGTTTTCGCAGCACCCAGGAGCCAAGCAGGCACGTTGATGCGCATTGAACTCAAGCCAGAGGGCCTGACGAAGGTGCCGAAGTTGCTGCACTGCTCCTACCCGCGGCGAGCCATGCACGACCAAGACCAGTGATCCGGCGAACCGTCGCCGTGCCCGAGCCTTCTACGTCTGGTAGGTCTGCTTCAACCATCCCTGCTGCGGAGAGCAGACGGAGCAGGTCGATGTCCCCAGTCTCCGTTACCTGCCTTGGCAACGTGCCAGTCTCGATCTCTCGAAGAAACTCCAATGGCATGCTGCTTCCCTTGCATCGTGTATATGTCTCGCGGCCTGTCCGCCGTCCCGGCTTGGATGCCGCCACCCATGGCACTGTTGGCCCGCCCTAGGTCCGATTCAAGTGCTCGGCATGCCGGCACGTAGATTTCGGTCACCCTCTGGCCTGACCGCAGGATCCGCAAAATCGTGCGGAAGGTGCAAGTACCGTAGAGCACTTGGTGCACTGCGTTGCGACCATGCTGGTGCCACATTGTTGGCAGAACCTTGCTCCTGGCTGGTTCGCGCAACCGCAGCTCGCGCACGCGATGAGGTTCGTTGGTTGCTGAGTGTTGGATCCATTGCCATAGCCGCGATTGTGGTCGCTGTCTCGGTAATGGCCACCATGGTGGCCACGGCCGCCGCCGTGATGTCCGCTGAAAAGCTTGTTGAAGAAACCCATCACATCCTCCTGTGCATGTCGTGATGGGGCTATTTGAAAGCTTGTAGTGGCTTCAAGGTCAACGAATTTCGACTGACAAGGGCCTACCTTACAGAGATGTAATCTGCGCGAAAAATCAGCGTTATCCGGGCATCTTCGCGGGGCCAATTCTTCCCATGTTTTGCATGGGGCACAGCCATTCGCAGTGGAGGTTCTCAGGCGGGGCCACTACAATTTTCAAATGCGTTCCAAACTGCTCGCTCTGCTCATCGCACTGTTGCCTTTGCAACTGTGCTGGGCTGCAGTGGCTCCTTACGCGCACAAAGATGCACGCGGTGCCGCGCATATTGCCGGCGTGCATGGTCTTGAGATCTTGCAATCGCAGGAGAACCCTTTTGACGTGGGTCCGGTGTACGAGATCGCTCTCGATTCTTCGCAGCAAACGGATGCCTCCGGGGCCGACCTGGACTGTGGCGTCTGTCATTCGCACAACCCGGCCGCACCACAGCCCAGCCTCATTGCCTCTATCGCGGCGGCCCATGAATTTTTTGGTGCAATCGCGTTTGCACTGAAACCTCCTCCCGCGCCTCTCCGCCCTGAACGCCCGCAGTGGCGCGCCCTGGCCTGACCAGGGCATCGGTTCCTCACTGAAACCGCTGCCAACTCGCGAGCCAGCCCGCCGTGCTGTAGCTGGCCTGTCCGTTCGTTTCAGGGAGTTCCCATGGTCTTTGCCGACGTTTCGTGCGGCCTACTGATCTCATGGGCGCGTAGCACCACACGGGTGCGCGCTTTCAAATCTCGCACGCAGGGCTGGTGCCCATGAGCAGGCCTTGGCTACCACTCCTGTGCGCCTGGCTGGTCTCGATCGTGGCCACCGGCAGTGCCGTGTTCATCGGCGAAGTCATGGGCATGACACCGTGCGTGCTGTGCTGGTACCAGCGCATCGCCATGTTCCCCATCGCTCTGGTCCTTGGCATGTCACTGTACGCAGAAGACCGCCGAGGAGCTGTCTACGCGTTGCCGATGGCACTCACTGGCTTGGTGATCGCTGGCTATCACAGCCTCCTGGTGGCAGGGCTGGTTCCTCAGGCGTGGATCCCATGCTCCGCAGGAGTGTCTTGCGCCAACCAGAAGCTCAGCATCTTTTGGGGTCTGGAGCTGCCTTGGCTCTCGTTCGCATCCTTCGCTGCCATAGCAGCGCTCCTCTTCGTCTACCTGCGCGGAACCCGTCATGATCTCTAGAAAAGCAATCGTCGCCCTTGTGCTGATCGTTTCAGCAGGTGCCTTCGCTGTTGGTGCATACGTATACCAGCGCAACGCACAGGCGGATCAGCAAGCAATCGCCATCAGCCAGTCCGAGCACCTTGTGCGGATGCACTCACCGGTCCTGGGTCCTCGCGAAGCGCCGGTCACCATCGTGGAGTTCTTTGATCCCGCGTGCGAGACGTGCCGCGCCTTCCATCCCATCGTCAAAGACCTGATGCGGGGTCCCCTCGTTTTCAGTGCAATAACTGGCGGTACGCAAACCCAGCACTGGCGCGG
>NZ_JBMIRS010000167.1:0-4645 GCF_049198005.1 Paracidovorax sp. MALMAid1276
GGTGAACAGGCTCTCGGTGAAGGTGTCGGCTCCGCGCATGTCTGGCTTGTCTGTCTGGTCGGTTGGGTTGCCTCAATTGTCCTGGCAAGACGTCAACCGGGAAACGACGGTGGGGAGTATTTCAGCAGCCTGCTAGAATTCGACGCCATGTCCTACCGCTTGCAATCGGCCGTGCTCGTGTTTGCCCTTCTGTGGCAGGCAATCAGCATGGTCAATCCGTTTGCAGGCGCAACGCGCGCCGACCAGTTCGAGCACTTGGTGGTTTCCACCCAGCATGTGGCGCGGCAAGCTCATGAGGACCGGTTCAAGCAAAAAATCGCATCGGGCAGTCATCTGCATACGGATGAGGGGCTGACGCTTGCGGGACTGATCCTGACATTGGCACTCAGAGTTCCGCGCGTTCCGCAGGCTGACCTGATTGCGCAGCAGGCAGCACGTTATACGCCGCCCTCCCTCGAAGGCCTGCTGCGTCCTCCGATGGCGCTGGCCTGAACACGCGTCCTCGGCGCACGTCTTCCACCGGTGTGCGGTAGACACCCAAGAAGCCCTTTCTGCGCAACCCCTGTGCGTGACTGCGCTGTGCGTGGTTGTCCGCGCGCAGGCGGCAAGCTGTCAGACGCCCTGTCGGGACTCGATGCGCAGTGAGGTGCTCGACTGCGCCGCCAGCTTGCAGCGGCACTCGTCCGACCATTTCCCCATGGCTCCTTCTGTAAGGACTCCCAATGAGTTCGCAACAAGTCCTGACCATCGCACAGGCGGCACTGCACATTTTGCTGATAACCGCCGCACCTATCCTGCTCGTGGTGCTACTGGTAGGTCTGATCGTTAGCATCCTCCAGGCGGTAACGCAGATCAATGAAAACACGCTGTCGTTCATCCCAAAATTGGTAGCCGCCATCGTCGTGCTGATCTTCATCGGACCATGGCTCATCAGCACATACGTGGACTACTTGCGAGAGGTGCTGCTCTCGATCCCGGGTCTGGTGGGATGACTGTCCATTCGGAACAGCGCTCGCGCAGGCCAATGAAACGCGCGCGCCCGGAGCCTTCATTGGCACGGGGGATCGCTGCTGCTACCATCGCTGGCGTGCGCAAAGCCCTTGTCCTCATCTTGCTGGTGCTGCTGCCAATCCAATTCGTTTGGGGGGCTGCCACGGGCTATTGCCAGCATGAAACGCGCACGTCCGACACCCACTTTGGCCACCATGTCCATGAACACCAAGCCAAGCTGGCGACTCGTTTGAAAGACTCGGCGGAAGTTGACCGATCAATCGGCGGCGATCACCCCGATTGCCCGAGCTGCCACCTCACCTCCGTCTCTGCTGTCTTGGATCAGGTTCCTCTGATGACAGGAAGCCACGCGGGTCCACTGGCCTTTGCGGACGAGCAGTCTCATCCCAGCTTCCTGCGTCACCGTATAGAGCGCCCGAATTGGCGGCGCGCAGCCTGATAGCCAGTCCGTTCGATCTCGGCCACGCTCACGCAGTGGGCGCACGCCAGTCCGTAACGGCATTGAGCTGACTGATCAAGCGATGCCCTCCATGGGCAATAGACATCGAAACCGGTCTGGCTAAGCCGCTGCGACAGCCAGCAAGGCATCGGCTGATTCGGCTTCTCCACGGCGGTCTGGCCCGAGAGAGGCAACGCCAGTGCCCATCCGCTGGTGCCGGCTCTCTCGTGGGCCGCCACGCAATCAAACATCATTCAAGGCAGAAGCAATGAGCAATTCCAAGAAGCTACGTCTCGATCTTCCTCTCGTGCTTCCGGACGTGAGCGAAGCGCATGACCGCTGCGTGTTGCGGCTCACGGACACGCTCAAGGGCCGCAACGGCATCGACGAAGTGCATATCGTCGACATAGAAAGTGGGGCGCCACAGCTGTGCGTCCACTACGACCCCGATAGCATGACCCTCGGCCGAGTGCGTGAGCTGGTCCAATCGGTCGGCGCCGAGATTTCCTCACAGTATGCCCACTTGGCGTTTCGGGCCAATGGCTCGCTGCTGGCGCGCACTGCCCGCCGGATTGCCGAAGAACTGCGGCGCGTTCCGGGGGTGATTGAGGCAGACGTTGCAGCTTCGGGCTCATTGCGCATCGAGTACGACCGCTCAAAGGTCTCGCAACAGGAGCTGATCGAAGCCCTCGGCTCGCTGGGCATTTCCGGCGAGGTGGTTCCCTGGAGCGTGCCCTCACCGAGGCCTGCTGCAGCAGTGCAGGAGCTGCCGGCTGCAGCCAATGACACGGTTGTAGACGAGGTGAAGAAGGATGCACATGACCATGCAGCTCACAAAGGGCATGAACACAGTGAGCGGGACAAGAATCACTCAGGTCACGGTCATGGCGAAGCGGGTGGTCACGCGGGTCATGACCACAAGGAAGGTCTTCTCGGTGAGAAGACGGAACTCATCTTCGCGCTGTTGTCAGGAGCCTTGCTACTAATTGGTTGGCTGATCAGCAAGGGAGATTTCGCGGCACCCTGGGTTCCTACAGCGCTCTATGTATGCGCGTATTTCTTCGGTGGATATTTCACCGTGAAGGAGGCGTTTGAGAATCTCCGTGCACGTCGATTCGAGATCGACACGCTGATGCTGGTCGCCGCTGCCGGTGCCGCCGCACTCGGGGAGTGGGCGGAAGGTGCATTGCTGCTCTTCCTGTTCAGCTTTGGCCATTCGCTTGAGCACTACGCCATGGGGCGTGCGCGCAGAGCCATCGAAGCGCTCGCCAAGCTGGCGCCCGAAACCGCGTTGCTCCGGCGCGATGGCAGCACGAAGGAAGTACCCCTGGCCGAATTGGAGGTCGGCGATGTTGTCGTGGTCAAGCCAAACGAGCGATTGCCGGCGGACGGTGTGGTGGTCGTTGGTACCACTAGCGTCAACCAGGCTCCCGTGACTGGCGAGAGTGTGCCCGTGGACAAGCGGCCCCTGGAAGATGCTAAATCGGCCATCGCGAGTTTCGACAAAGTGGCTCCCGAGCACAGGGTGTTTGCCGGCACGATCAATGGCGCAGGCGCCATCGATGTAATGGTGGCGCGCAAGTCGGACCAGTCAACGATGGCACGGGTGATCAAGATGGTCACCGAGGCAGAAGCCCAACGTTCGCCCACACAGCAATTCACAGAGCGCTTCGAGCGCATCTTTGTTCCCTCGGTGTTAGCCCTCGTAGCTGTGCTGATGCTCGCCTGGTTGGTCATCGACGAACCGTTCTCTGCAAGCTTCTACCGCGCCATGGCCGTGCTGGTGGCGGCAAGCCCGTGCGCGCTGGCGATCTCTGTGCCCAGCGCTGTGCTCAGCGGCGTTGCGCGGGCTGCACGCGGCGGGGTGTTGGTCAAGGGCGGTGGCCCGCTAGAAAACCTAGGCACCCTCAGCTCCATCGCGTTCGACAAGACCGGTACCTTGACCGAAGGCAAGCCCAAGCTGACTGATGCGGTCGCGGCCAAGGGTGCGACCGACGACGAACTGCTGACTGTTGCGCTGGCCGTCGAAGAGCACAGTGATCACCCGTTGGCATCGGCCATCGTGAAGGGCGCCCGGGAGCGCCTGAGCGCCGGGGCGGGCACCCTAACCGCATCCGATGTGAAAAGCATCACGGGGCGGGGCGTGCAAGCGCAGGTGGATGGGGACGCGGTCTACATCGGCAAGCCGGTGCTGTTCTCGGAGCTACCGGACTCTGCAATGCCGTCGGATGTCGAGAAGGCAAACGCAGATCTGGTGGCCTCAGGCCGCACCACGATGGTCGTGCGCAAGGGGGCGAGGTTCCTGGGCGTCATTGGTGTGATGGACACCCCCCGGCCTGTCGCCGGGAAGGTGATGGCCCAGCTGCGAGAGCTCGGCATCGAGCGGCTGATCATGATCTCCGGTGACAACCAACAGGTGGCAGATGCCGTGGCCAAGAGCGTGGGGCTGACCGAGGCACGCGGGGACCTGATGCCCGAGCAGAAGGTGGACGCCATCAAGGATCTGCGCTCCGCACACGGCAAGGTGGCGATGGTGGGCGACGGAGTCAACGACGCCCCGGCCATGGCCAATGCAACCGTGGGCATAGCCATGGGCGCAGCTGGATCGGACGTCGCGCTGGAGACGGCGGACGTTGCACTCATGGCGGACGACCTTGCTCAACTGCCATTTGCGGTCGGACTTTCACGCAGCACGAGTCGTGTGATCAAGCAGAACCTGTGGGTGAGCCTTGGCGTAGTCGCCGTGCTCATCCCTGCGACCATCTTTGGCTTGAAGATCGGTACTGCCGTCTTGTTCCACGAAGGCTCGACGTTGCTCGTGGTGGCGAACGCGTTGCGCTTGCTCACGTTCAAGGACACGCGAGACAGCGGAACCGAGCAGTCATAGTGAATCAGCTGCGGCAACTCGACAATCATCTCGTATTGTGCACATGGGTTGGTCATTCAGTTCAGCGCAGCGACCCAGCTATTCCCTCCGCGCAAGATGTACCTACCTTGCATTACTCATGCATCAACCGAGCCCAACCGAACGGGGTAGCTCGCTTGCCATGAGGTCCTTTGTAGATCGCGAGCTCAAGCGGAATAACCAGAAGATTACATTTGGGAAAGCTTGGGAAAGGGGTCCCCTCGTTTTCAGTGCAATAACTGGCGGTACGCAAACCCAGCACTGGCGCGGGGGTGGTGTTGGTAGATCGT
>NZ_JBMIRS010000193.1:0-78436 GCF_049198005.1 Paracidovorax sp. MALMAid1276
CCCGAGTTCGACACCAAATCGTCTAAGTGGTTGATCTGTATAGGGTGAGCCCTTCGGCCTGCCACTACAAAAGGGACATTTGAGCGTCGTGGGTGGGTTTCTTGATGTTGAGTGCGGCCAGGACGGCGGCCTGGGCAGGAGTGATGGTGGAGAGGCCCTGGACGGGCGGCGCGTCGTCGATGCTGACGCTGTGGCGCTGGATGCGGCGCAGGTCTGACAGTGCGGCTTCAGGGGAGAGCGGGCTGCCGGCAAGCTTCAGTCGTGAGCGCATGACGCGGTACAGGATCAGCGCTGTGAAGCAGATGCTCGCGTGCGCCTTGATGCGCTCGGGCAGGCGATGGAACACCGGTGCGATCTCGATCTCGGACTTCAGCACGCGGAAGCCTCGCTCGATGTCGGCCAGACTTTTGTAGCGCTGCAGCACCTCGCGCGGCGTCAGGTCTTTGACGTTGGTGACCAGCAGCAACTTGCCGTCCATCGCCTGCGCGCGGGCCAGTGCGGCTTCGTCGATCTCGTAGGTGAACAGCTCGGACTTCAGGTCGACCTTGATGATGCGCGCCAAGTGCGCTTCGCTGACCTCGTGGAAGAAGCGCGCCTTGGCGCCAGAGTCGGAGAGCTTGCGTCCGCGCTGCACCTTGCCCTCGTCCTGCGCATCCAACTTGCCGGCCAGCTGCGCCGCACGCTGCACCAACGTGTCGATGCGGGCTCGACGTTGCGCGGTCTGCTCTGCCCCTTGCACGGGATCGTGGGCCACCACCAGGCGACGGCCTTGCCACGCCAGTTCTTGCACGTCCTGCTCGCTTGCTCCCGCAGTCTGCGCGCTCAATGGGGCCAGCAGATCGACGAACTCACCGTAGCGCCGCCCGGGGACGGCCAGGATGAATTCCAGCGCCTGCTGGCGCCCTGCCAGCATGAGCTTGCTCAGCGCTTCAAGGTTGTCCAACGAGAGCAGCCCCCGGTCTGCCACCACGACCAGGCGCTTGATATGCGGGTATCGCGCCAGCACCTTCTTGAGTGTGGGCTCCAACGTGGGGGCCTCAGCCGTGTTGCCGTCGAACACCTCGTGATAGATCGGCATGCCGTCGGCCGTCTGCACCACGCCTAGCATGAACTGGCGGGCGATCACGCCCTCCTTGGACATGCCGAAATGGCGCACGTCGTCGTCTTGTTGGCTCAGGCCCGCCGCGCGAATCGTGGTGAGGTCGTAGAACACCACCGACAGCTCGTCATCGATGAGCGGTCGCAGCAAGCCGGCGATGCAATCGTCCACCGCCGCCTGGTGGTCCATCAACGCGTCCATGCTGCGCAGCAACTGCTGATGCGTCAGCGCCGCCGGATCGACCCCCGGCATGCTCACCGTCTGCAACCAGCGCAGCACGCCCAGCTTGGAATCCGGGTCGCACAGCCGGTTGAAGACCATCGCCCGCAGCGCCTGCTCGACCGGCGTGGTGAAGCGGGCGCGCCGGAACACGGCGGAGAGGCGGTCAAAGCCCAGTTCGTGCCACAGCTCGTGAAGCGCCCACACGTCGCCCAGCGCCAGCGCCGACTCGAAGCGCAGCTGTGGCGCGGTGTTCGCTACCGTGGGACGGCCCTTGGAGCGCAGCAGCCCGTTGAGCAGCGCGTCGACCTGGCCACCGCTCTCGTCGACGCGGCCCAAGGTGGCGACGGTGCGCTGACGGGGCTTGCCGTGCTCATCGCGAAACGACTCCACCAACTGGGCGTAGGTGTGGCCGCCGGCGCGGGTGAGCTTGATGAACATTCGGGGAGTGTAGCGACGGTGCCAATTATTGCCAACACCCTTGACAACAGACTTTGCCACTACAGAAATTCTTCCGCGACGCCTCTAAGACATTGATTCACAATGGCGCGGCCTACGCAAATCGCCCGAAATGCCGATTTGGTGTCGAACTCGGGGGACAACGCCGGGCTTCGGCGGCGAAGAAGGTGCCACACCGGTGCGAAGCCGCGCAGCGCGCAGACCCCGAGAGCCCGCCGCGCGCGGGCTTTCTTTTTTCTTTGCTTTCTGTTTTGTTGCGCGGCCTCCTACACGCCCGGCCCGCGCCACACCGCCCAATCAAGGCATTCACCCGAGGAGTGCCCATGCCCACCGATCCCAACGAACATCCCGCCCACAAGGTGCCCGAGCAGTTTCCCCTGCCCCCGGGCGACCTGCCCCCGGGCGACCTGCCCCCGAGCACGGACAAGCCCACGCTGCCCCCACAGCCCAGCCTGCCCCCGGCATCGCAGGGCGGGCCCTATGCAGGCGAGAAAGAGGACGAGGCGGGCGACCCGGTGGGCAAGTCGCCCCGGATGTAAGCGGCGGCCACGCCGCACGGGCGGCGATGGCGCTTGGGCTGTTCGTGATGGGGCCGTGCCAAGATCCTGTTCAGGAACCCGCATGAACGGTGGGATTGCCGCGATTTCTCGCAACGTGTACCGAAAATAGCATCTATCGCTAGCTGCGTGAGACCTCGCCATGAGGCGTGATAGAGGCGCGAACGCGCAACATTACCGAGCCAAGTAAGCACTTCGACGACGTCTGGGTGAAATTTGGGTACGACCCGGAAAGGGGTGCATCCTCAAAGCGGGCATTTTTCGAGTCCTCCAGCTGTATTTCAGTATCCTGTTAGGCAGCGAAGTATGAAAAATGAGGATTCCGACTTATTTTTCCGGGGTGTAATGTTTTTGCGCTTTAGTTACATTTTTTTGATGTAACCAATCAATCCTCCGCCAACTTCACTTCCCATGCAGCAATGCGGAATTGACCATGTTGTTAGATAAATCATGCCCAGGATATAAAATATTCTTTTTTTGGGTAATTTTGTTTGAATATTTTCGGAAAGCGCCGTGCAGAAAATTAAGAAAACCAAGATGTATACCCATCGCCCATAATCAACTGCGACGAAAAAGAGTGGGGAAATTGTGATGGTGCTAACAATCAGTAGCAGAAACGTTTCTTTCCTGATCCATGTAGTGAATAACAATGGTGCAATCGCCAGGATAAATAAAATTGGTGTCCAGAGTGATTTTTGGGATATCAAACTTTTTACTGTGTTGGTGGCTGTTTTTGTATCTTCTTTTAGCCAATTTATGGCGCCATCACAGATTGATGGAGAAATGCTATTTTTGATCAAAGACAGGCAAATTAAATCTGCTGATTTCGCAGTTCCTTTGTTCAAAGATGCGAACAAAAGCACCGCTGCGCTGAGGAAAATTAGCGCGAGGCTGAATATGGTGGCGGTTCTCTGTGAAATGAGGCCTTCTTTTGCGCTGTTATAAATGATATAAGCAAAAAATGGCCAAGTGAGGGCATTTAATTCGTGGGAGAAGGCTGCAATTAAATAGGCAATGCTTATTAAGATGAGTTTTGGTGGGGTAACATTTTTTTTGCAGTAGAGGAGGCATAGAAAAGAATAAATGGCAAAAATCATTATTTCTTTTCTAAAGCTGCCTTGAGTATCATAGAATGAAAACAATAAAAACGCAGGCGAAAACAGAATCAGTAGCCAGAATGCACTGCGGTCCCGGATTTTGTAAATTGCAAACACAAGCAGGAAAGTTGCTAAGTAAAAAAAAGTTTGTATTGTGTATGCGATCCAAAGTGCAGGTATTTTTTCGGATGAAAGGGATAAAATCAACTCGCCGATCAAGCCTCTTCGAATGGGGCCTGCACTGTAATTTATCAGCCAATCGCCTGTTATCCAGCTGTTTCCCCCGTTATTTATTATCGCTGCGTATTGAAATATAGAATATGCAAAGAATATCCACACCCCATAAGGCAAATATTTTTCGAGCGACGTCCTGGTGCTCGGGGGAGTGATGGCTATTTCTTGCATGTCAAATGTCAAGCTTGCTAAAAATCATTATTGGTAGATGGCGAATTATCATCATAATGTACTGCCATTTTTTTGGAGTGTAAATGACCGGAGTGCCAGATTCCACTCCCTTAAAAATCTGCTTCGCCACGCTGTCAACCGACGCCAACTTGGCGCCCTTCTCCTTGAGATGAGTCGTCATCGGCGTGTCAGTAGGGCCAGGTTTGATGAGAACCACCTTGACCCCGCTACCCGCGAAGCGATGTTGTAAGCCTTGGGCGTAGCGTGTGACCAGTCCTTTTGCTGCTCCATATATATAGTTCGATTTGCGCCCGCGATCACCGGCGACTGAGCCTATCAGTGCAATGGTCCCGTGGTTCACTTTTTCCATCTCATTGGCAAATGCCTCGGCGAACAAGACGGGTGACAACCCGTTGAGTGCGAGTGCATCATGGCAAGCCTGAAGGTCGTGTTGGCATTCGGGCTGCTGAGGCAGTGATCCGTGCGCAATGAGGACGATATCTATGCGACCCAAGCTGACGATGTCCTTAACGGTTGCATTTATCGCCTGCGGGTTCAGAAATTCTGTTATGACAATCCGAGTCCCGGATTGCGGACCGCGCACCCTCAAGTCATTTGCAATCCGATCTAAGCGCTTGGTATCGCGGCCTACCAGAATCAACTCTGTCGGCTTTTGTGCCAGCCATAATCTGGCGCAATGCTCGGCGATTGCCGAGGTGGCGCCAACAATGACGATTCTCTTGTTGCTGTTCATTCAGCTTCCCATTAAGCGGCGTGAGAGAGAAGAGCTGATTCCCGGGTCTCGGTACTTCATGAATTCAGCGAGGCGGGGATAGCCTGCTTCAAACAGCTCTCTGGGCATACGTGCATCTTTGGCCAAATAGATACGGCCGTTGGCCTCGCGCACTATGGCGTCAAGACGATCAAAAAGTTTGTGGGTGCGTTGCCCATGGTTTGGGAAGTCCAGCGCTAGCGTAACCCCCGGCTGTGGGAAGCTCAGCATCCCCGTCGACCGGCGGTTGCCAAAAGTTTTTAGGACAGCTAGAAACGAGCCACTTCCCGATCGAGCGATCTCTTTGAGCATGGCCTGCACCGCTGCTGGCCCAACTTCTCGCGGAACCACACACTGGTATTGGAAGAACCCCTTCGGGCCGTACATCTTGTTCCAATCAAGCAGATTGTCCAGCGGGTAGAAATAAGATTCGTAGTGCGTAATGGCCCGTCCAGCCTGCCACTTTTTGAAGTAGTAATAGGCCATGTTGACCGGACGCAGCGACAGCTGGTTGATCAAAGAAACGGGTGGCACCACTGGCATGGTCAACTTCCGTCTCTGAGGTGCAGGGCGATCTCCGGCGGCAGTGGGATTGCCTCGCGTAAATAGGCCGCGCCCACCGTCGTCTGCAATGCAGTCGATCCAGGACACCGTGTGCTCCCACTCAACCTCGGAGTCATCCGCGAGCCGGAAGAACTCGCCCAGGTTGCTATAGTGCACAGTCTCGGTATCTAGCCATGGACCGGAAATACGGCGTAGCTGGATCTCGGCTTGTGTGATCACCCCGGTCAGGCCCAATCCGCCGACAGTGGCGGCAAACCAATCTGGCTGCTCATGAGGGCCACAAATTATGACTTCACCATTGGTGCGAATGAGCGTTAGGCTGTGTACGTGATCGCCAAAAGAACCCGCTACGTGATGGTTCTTGCCGTGCACATCATTGGCAATAGCCCCTCCTACGGTCACCAACTGGGTGCCCGGGGTCACGGGCAGAATCCATCCTCTCGGAACGGTAAGTCGCTGAATGTCTCGCAGTAGTACGCCGGCTTCACACACCAGACGACCGGTGCTGTCGTCAAAAGCGATGAAATGGTCGAGGCCGGTTGTGAGCCAGAGAGTTGCTTCCGGATTTAGGCAGACGTCGCCATAGCTGCGCCCCATGCCGTAAGCCACGCCCAGTTGGTTGCCATGGCAAACGAGCGACTTAACTCTGACCGGGTCAGTGAGACCGACGACGCGATGAGGATGGGCGCTCAAACGTCCCCAGGAAGATACTGGCTTCATACAGCTTCCATGCGAAAGACGTAGCGCTTATCGAGGTGGTACTTGGATAAATAACCGATCACTAGACCGACAACGCCGCCGATGTAGCGCATTTCCTTGGTTTCGAAGACGTGGTGGAAGCCAAACTCAAAAGCCCAGAAAATTATGGTTGTGGCCAAGCCCATAGCCGCATAGAGAACGAACGTTTGTGTGTCGTGGTTCAAGCTGCGGGGCCGGAATCGGAAGATATAGCGCTTGTCAAGGATGTACTTCACCACCAGCCCGGTGCCTGTTCCGACCACGACCGAGGTCAAAATGTTGGCCGTGCCGCTGTATGTGCGGATGACAAGATCCTGTGCACCAATGTTTGCTGCTGTTGCAATCAGTGCGAAAATTGCATAAGTAACTGCCAGCTTAGATGAGGTCATTATTCATTTAAATCGACGGGATTCAAAAATAATGCATGGTACCGCGATGGTCTGCTCGCCCTGGGATCGTCTGCTGGGCCTCGTCAAGCTGATGCGGCCAAAGCAGTGGATCAAGAACGGCTTTGTTCTGGCGCCACTTGTATTTTCCAAGGCGTTTTTAGATGTTGAAGCTGTCGGTCACGCCCTTTTGGCGGTACTGCTGTTCTGTGTGGCTTCATCGGCGACATACATCGTCAACGACATGCACGACATCGAGCGTGACCGTCGGCACCCCAAAAAGTCCAAGGCTCGTCCCCTTGCAGCCGGGATTGTGACGGTTCGCGCTGCGCTGGTCTTGTTGGTGGCACTTTACGCAGTGCTTGTGTGGGGCTGGTTTGTTGCCCCAAAGGTGGTGATGGTTATCGCGGCCTATTTGGTGCTAAACCTGGCGTACACCTTCGTGCTGAAGCACCAGCCTGTAGTCGACATCTTTACCATCGCTATAGGTTTTGTTCTGCGGGTCTATTCAGGGGCAATGGCCCTTGACGTGCCCGTGTCGTCATGGATGTTCATTACGACCCTGTGCTTGGCGCTGTACTTGGCCGCTGTGAAGCGCCGTCAAGAGCTCAGCCAAAGCGGAACAGAGGGCCGCAAGGTCTTAGAGAAATACTCCGTTTCGCTGGTGGATCGCTACGCTGAGATGTCAGCAACCGGAGCATTGTTTTTCTACAGCATGTTTGTGATGTCTGCGAAGCCTGAGTTGGTCATAACGGTTCCAATGGTCTTGTTTGGACTATTTCGCTACTGGTTCGTGGTGGAAGCACTCGATGGCGGCGAGTCGCCAACCGATGTTCTGCTGGCTGATTGGCAGCTTATGGTCACTGTGCTGCTGTGGGTGGCTGTGTGTGGCTGGGCGCTTTTACCGGTGCAGGAGTGATCATGGATTTGTCTTACGCTCTTACCCCATTCCTGGCATGGTTTGTCGCCGGAGTCTCAAAGTTCGTCATCAATAGCATCAAGACGAAGCAGCTAGCGTTCAGCCTCATCGGCTACGGTGGGCTGCCCAGCAACCACAGTTCTATCGTTAGCAGTATGGCTGCGCTTGTCGCGCTTAAGGAGGGAGTCGAACACCCTGCTTTCGGCGTCGCAACTTCGTTGGCGTTTATTGTGGTTCTCGATGCCAGTAGCCTGCGTCGGCAGGTGGGCAAGCATGCGGCAGCCATCAACAAACTGGCGGCCGGGGCGCCTGGTCAGGAGACCTTGCGTGAACGTATGGGTCACACCAGATTGGAAATTGCCGCTGGCATCCTCGTAGGTATTGCCGTTGCCGCATCGGTGAACTTGATGTCGACTGTATAGGGGGCTGCGGGTGGGCAGTGCTTAGGCCACGGCCGACCGACACGCTGAGCACGTCGTGATGCTCCTGGAAGCGTAGCCGCCTGGAAGCGTAGCCGCTAACGCCGCGCTAAGTTGATTTTTTACACCAACCGCGCGCCTCTTGACTCAAAAACCATAGCATAAAACCTATGGTGCCCGGGGCCGGAATCGAACCGGCACGCCTTGCGGCGGGGGATTTTGAGTCCCCTGCGTCTACCAATTTCACCACCCGGGCTGGAATTCGTGAAGCCGCAAATTATGGCACAGTAGGGCGCATGAAATATCCGACCATAGAAGACGCGGTGGGCCACACGCCGCTGGTGGCGCTGCAGCGCATCGGGGCGCAGGACAACGCAGCGCGGGGCAATGTGGTGCTGGGCAAGCTGGAGGGCAACAACCCGGCCGGGTCGGTCAAAGACCGGCCGGCGCTGTCGATGATCCGCCGCGCCGAGGAGCGCGGTGACATCCGCCCTGGCGACACGCTGATCGAGGCCACGTCGGGCAACACAGGCATTGCGCTGGCCATGGCGGCGGCCATCAAGGGCTATCGCATGGTGCTGGTGATGCCCGAGGACCTCTCCATCGAACGTGCGCAGACCATGAAGGCCTTTGGGGCCGAGCTGGTGCTCACGCCCAAGAGCGGTGGCATGGAGCATGCGCGCGACCTGGCCGAGGCCATGCAAAAGCGCGGCGAAGGCAAGGTGCTGGACCAGTTCGCCAATGCGGACAATCCGCGCGTTCACTACGAAACCACGGGCCCCGAGATCTGGGAGCAGACGGGCGGGCGCATCACACACTTCGTGAGCGCCATGGGCACCACGGGCACCATCACGGGCGTGTCGCGGTTCCTCAAAGAGAAAAACCCTGCCATCCAGATCATCGGCGCGCAGCCGGAGGAGGGCTCGCGCATTCCGGGCATCCGCAAGTGGCCGCAAGAGTATTTGCCCAAGATCTATGACGCGAGCACGGTGGACGAACTCGTGTACGTGAGCCAGGACGATGCCGAGGAAATGTGCCGCCGCCTGGCGCGCGAGGAAGGCATCTTTGCGGGCATTTCGGCGGCCGGAGCCTGCTGGGTGGCGCAGCAGATCGCCGCGCGCGAGAGCAATGCCACCATCGTGTTCGTGGTGTGCGACCGGGGCGACAGGTATCTGTCGACCGGCGTGTTTCCCGCGTGAGTTGGCCCGCGCGGGCTGGCGTCAAAACTTCAAGCAAAATGGGCCCCCAGCGCTTTATGGATAAGCGCTGGCAGCTATCAAATTCATAGTTTGCCATGCACTACGACGTTCGCTTTTGCACGCACTGCGGCACCGGCCTGCAGCCCATCACGCTGGCCGAGGATGGCGGCGACAAGGAGCGGCTTCGCTGCCCCGCCTGCGGCTGGACGCACTGGAACAACCCCACGCCCGTGCTGGCTGCGATCGTGGAAGTGGATGGCAAGGTGCTGTTGGCGCGCAACGCGGCCTGGCCCGCCAAGATGTTTGCGCTGATCACCGGCTTCATGGAGGCGGGCGAGTCGCCCCAGGAAGGCATTGCGCGCGAGGTGAAGGAAGAGACCAACCTCGACGTGCAGGCCGCCACCCTGGTGGGCGCCTACGAGTTCCTGCGCATGAACCAGATCATCATTGCCTACCACGTGGTGGCCACGGGGCAGGTAAAGCTGTCGCCCGAGCTGGTGGACTACCGCTTTTACGAGCTGAACGAGCTCAAGTGCTGGCCCGCCGGCACGGGGTATGCCTTGGCCGACTGGCTGCGAACCCGGGGGCATGAGCCTGTGTTCTTCACGGCAGAGGAAAATGCGGAGCGGCGCCGGGGGCTGGACCAGCCCGAGCCGCCCAAGCACTGATGGATCACCATGGACATTCACAAAGAAATCGACACCCGGGGCCTGAACTGCCCCCTGCCCATCCTCAAGGCCAAGAAGGCGCTGTCCGACATGGCCAGCGGCCAGCTGCTCAAGGTGGTGGCCACCGACAGCGGCTCGCTGCGCGACTTCCAGGCGTTTGCCAAGCAGACGGGCAACGAGCTGGTGGAGCAGCAGACGGTGGATGAGGAATTCATCCACATCCTGCGCCGCCGATAACGCGCTGGGCGCCGCGCCGTGGGATGCGGGTTTACAGGCTCAGGCCCTTGAGGTAGTCACGGAAGTAGTCACCCACCTGTGCATGCTGCAGCGCCAGTTCCACGGTCGCCTCCAAAAATCCTTCCTTGCTGCCGCAGTCATAGCGCTTGCCTTCGTACTGGAAGGCATACACCGTTTCATGGCTCATCAGGCGGGCGATGGCGTCGGTCAGCTGGATCTCGCCGCCTACGCCCCGGGGCTGGTTGCGGATCTCGGCAAAGATGCGCGGTGTGAGCACATAGCGGCCGGCCACGCCCATGCGGGAGGGGGCTTTTTCGGGCGCGGGCTTTTCCACGATTTCATCCACGCGCATCAGTGCGCCCCCGGCGGCCTCGCCCTTGACGATGCCGTAGCGCCGGGTGTGATCTTGCGGCACTTCCTGCACGGCCAGCAGTGACCGGCCCTGCTTGGAGAACGCGGCCGTCATCTGTGCCATCACGCCGGGGCCGCCGTTCTTGCCCACCATCAGGTCGTCGGCCAGCAGAACGGCAAAGGGCTCGTTGCCCACCAGCGGCTCGGCGCACAGCACCGCATGGCCCAAGCCCAGGCTGCGCGGCTGGCGCACGAACAGGCAGTTCATGTCGTCGGGCGCAATGCTGCGCACCAGCGACAGCATTTCCTGCTTGCCTGCGTTTTCCAGCTCGCTCTCCAGCTCGTAAGCGGTGTCGAAGTGGTCTTCAATGGCGCGCTTGCTGCGCCCGGTGACGAACACCATGTCGCGGATGCCGGCCTCGTAAGCTTCTTCCACGGCGTACTGGATCAGCGGCTTGTCCACCACGGGCAGCATTTCCTTCGGGCTCGCCTTGGTGGCGGGCAGAAAACGGGTGCCCAGGCCGGCAACGGGAAACACGGCTTTGCGGACGGTGGTGGCAGTGGTCATGGGGCTCCTTCCAGGCAGGCAAGCAGGGTGCTGGCGCCGCTGTGGGCCTCCGCCGGGCAAGCCGGCGCAAGCGCAACAACGACCGATCAACAACACCCGTGCAAAAAACAGTCTGCGAACGCAGACGGGAGATGGCGATGAGGCCCTGGCAGCAGGGCCACACCCGACAGTATGGCCCGGGTCTCAGCCCAGCCGTGTCAGCTGATCGCGCAATCTGGCGAGGGTGGCAGTGAAATCGGCCACGCGCTTCCTCTCCTGCTCCAGCACCGCCGCGGGCGCCTTGGCCACAAAGGCCTCGTTGGAGAGTTTGCCATTCGCCTTTGCAACCTCGCCCTCGATGCGAGAGACTTCCTTGCGCAGGCGCGCCTTTTCGGCGACCACATCAATTTCCATGAACAGGCACATGCGCGCATCGCCCACCACGGCCACGGGCGCGGCCTGGGCGGCGGCGGCCCAGGCCGCCTCGTCGTCAAACATCTTGACTTCGCTCAGCTTGGCCAGCGCCTGCAGCACCGGTGCCACGCCGCGCATGAAGTCGGCATCGCCCACCACGTACAGCGGCAGGCGGGTGGAGGGCGACACGTTCATCTCGCCGCGCAGCGCGCGGCAGGTGTCCACCAGGCCCTTCACGCGGCCCATGTGGGCAATCGCGGCCTCGTCGATCTTTGCGGGCTGCGCCTCTGGGTAGCGCGCAATGCTGACTGAATCGCCAGGGATGCCGGCGACGGGTGCCACCACCTGCCACAGGGCTTCGGTGATGAACGGGATGATGGGGTGGGCCAGGCGCAGGATGGCTTCGAGCGTGCGGATCAGGGTGCGGCGCGTGGCGCGCTGCTCGGCCTCGGTGCCGTTCTGGATCTGCACCTTGGCGATCTCCAGGTACCAGTCGCAGTACTCGTTCCAGACAAAGTCGTAGATCGTGTTGGCCACGTTGTCCAGGCGGTATTCCTCAAAGCCCTTGGCCACCTCGGCTTCGGTCTTTTGCAGCAGCGAAGTGATCCAGCGGTCGGCCTGGCTGAACTGCATGTAGCCGTGGGCGCTGCCGCCGGGCTGGCATTCTTCCTTGGTGTGCTCCTTCAGGCCGCAGTCCTGGCCCTCGCAGTTCATCAGCACAAAGCGGCTGGCGTTCCAGAGCTTGTTGCAGAAGTTGCGGTAGCCCTCGCAGCGCTTGCTGTCGAAGTTGATGCTGCGCCCCAGCGATGCCAGCGCGGCAAAGGTGAAGCGCAGCGCATCCGCGCCATAGGCCGGAATGCCCTCGGGGAATTCCTTTTGCGTGTTCTTGCGCACGGTGGGCGCGGTCTCGGGCTTGCGCAGGCCGGTGGTGCGCTTGCCGAGCAGGGGCTCCAGCGCGATGCCATCGATCAGGTCCACCGGGTCAAGCACGTTGCCCTCGGACTTGGACATCTTCTTGCCCTGCGCGTCGCGCACCAAGCCGTGGATGTACACATGCTTGAACGGCACGCGGCCCGTGAAGTGCGTCGTCATCATGATCATCCGGGCAACCCAGAAGAAGATGATGTCGTAGCCCGTCACCAGCACGGTGCTGGGCAGGTACAGGTTGAAGTCGTCCGTTTCGTCCGTGCCCTGGTTGGGCCAGCCCATGGTGCTGAAGGGCACGAGGGCGGACGAGTACCAGGTGTCCAGCACGTCCTCATCGCGGCGCAGCGTCTTGCCCGGTGCCTTGTCCTGCGCCTCGGCTTCTGTGCGGGCCACGATCACGTTGCCGTCTTCGTCGTACCACGCCGGGATCTGGTGGCCCCACCACAGCTGGCGGCTGATGCACCAGTCCTGGATGTTGTTCATCCACTGGTTGTAGGTGTTCACCCAGTTCTCGGGCACAAAGGTCACTTCGCCGCTGGCCACGGCGTCGATGGCCTTTTGCGCGATGCTCTTGCCCGTGGGGTCCTGGTCGGACACCTTGCTCATGGCCACAAACCACTGGTCGGTCAGCATGGGCTCGACCACCTGGCCGGTGCGGGTGCAGATGGGCACCATGAGCTTGTGCTTCTTCACCTCGACCAGTGCGCCGATGGCTTCGAGGTCGGCCACCACAGCCTTGCGGGCCACGAAGCGGTCCATGCCTTGGTACTTGGCGGGGGCGTTTTCGTTGATGGTGGCCTGCAGCGTCAGCACCACGATCATCGGCAGCTTGTGGCGCTGTCCCACGGCATAGTCGTTCTGGTCGTGCGCGGGGGTGACCTTGACCACGCCCGTGCCGAATTCCTTGTCCACGTACTCGTCGGCGATCACCGGGATCTGGCGGTCGCACAGCGGCAGGTTGACCATCTTGCCGATCAGGTGTGTGTAGCGCGCGTCTTCGGGGTGCACCATCAGCGCCACGTCGCCCAGCATGGTTTCAGGCCGCGTAGTGGCCACCGTCAGGCTGCCCGATCCATCGGCCAGCGGGTAGGCGATGTGCCACAGCGAGCCGTCTTTTTCTTCGTTCTCGACTTCCAGGTCGGACACGGCGGACTGCAGCTTCGGGTCCCAGTTCACCAGGCGCTTGCCGCGGTAGATCAGGCCCTGCTCGTACAGCTTCACAAAGGTGTCGGTCACCACGGCGCTCAGCTTGTCGTCCATGGTGAAGTATTCGCGGCTCCAGTCCACGCTATCGCCCATGCGGCGCATTTGCGTGGTGATGGTGTTGCCGGACTTTTCCTTCCACTCCCACACCTTGCTCACAAAGTTCTTGCGCGCCTCGGGCGGGGTAGGGCCCATGTCGTAGCGGCTGATGCCCTGCTCCTGCAGCTGGCGTTCCACCACGATCTGGGTGGCGATGCCCGCGTGGTCGGTGCCGGGCACCCACACCGTGTTGAAGCCGCGCATGCGGTGGTAGCGGGTCAGGCTGTCCATGATCGTCTGGTTGAACGCATGGCCCATGTGCAGCGTGCCCGTCACATTGGGTGGCGGCAGCTGGATGGAGAACGCGGGTTCACCCGCCTGTGGAACGCCCGTGCCCCGGTGGCCCGCGGTGCCGTAGCCGCGCTTTTCCCATTCGGGGCCCCAGTGGGCTTCCAGCGCGGCGGGTTCAAACGACTTGGACAGGCTTTCGAGGCCGGGTTGTGGTTGGGGCGTGCTCATGGGGTGTGGCGGTGAGGAGGAGGCGGCCCGCACGGGCGCCTCCGCAGACAAGAGGGTGAACCGCGCATTTTACGGGGAGCGCCAAGGCGCTTCGCGGGCGCCCAGGCAGCGGGTGCCGCTATCGATTTGTTACCTTGATGCGGCGCGTTCTGCCGCGTGCGTCCCCATAATCGCCGCGCATGGAGCGGGAGGGTGGGCGCACAACGCGCACCGGGCTCCACGCGTGCCTTCCGGATCGACAACTCACAACACAAACGGTCGGCGCAACACACCACTCAAGCAGCCCAAGGGATGGGCTAGTCCAGGGCCGCGCCCCGTGCCCGGCTGGACGGTGGTGGCGTTGCCCGAGCCAATCCACACGTCCGAACCATGACAATTCAATCTGCTCTGAAGGTGGGCCTGGCCAAGGTCTTTGCTTATGCGCTGCTCGCGCTGTTTTTCATACCCGCCATCACCTACGTCTTTGCCGGCCACGTGCAGCGCGACCAGGACGCCCGCTTTGTGGCCGGCATCAGCCAGCGCATCGACGCCGACCGGGCCCTGCCTGCCGCTGAAAAGCAGGCCCGCAAGGACTACTACCGCGCCCACCCTCCGTCCACCATCTGCACCAGCACCGACCCCGAAGCGCAGGACTACCGCGCCGCGTTGTGCGAGCGCTATGGCGACGTGTGGCAGTTCCACCTGGCGCGCCAGGCCTCGCTGTGGACGCTGGTGGCCGGCGGGGCGCTGCTGGTGGCCGTGCTGGGCCTTGGGGCGCTGGCCTTTGTGGACCGCAAGCTGCAGTACGCGAGCTTTGTGGCGGGCTGGCGCCTCACCACCTGGGCCAGCGCGGCGGCGCTGGTGGTGCAGGGCGCCATGGCCGTGTGGCTGTCGTTCTGGGTCACGGCGTTCTTCTTTCACAAATATTCGCCCAAGCTCATCATCATCGTGGGGCTGGCCGTGGCAGTGGGCGTGTTCGTGGCCGTGGCCGGCATCTTCAAGCGGGTGCAGGCGGGCAGCCATGCGGTGGGCGAGCTGGTGTCGGAAGAAGATGCCCCCATGCTCTGGAAGCGCATCCGCCACATGGCCCGGCGCCTCAACACCGAGCCGCCCCAGCACATCGTGGCAGGCATCGACGCCAACTTCTTCGTCACCGAAGCGCCCCTCACCGTGGGCACGCAGACCCTCACGGGGCGCACGCTGTTCGTCAGCCTGCCGCTGCTGCGCATCCTTGACCAGAGCGAGGCCGACGCCGTGTTTGGCCATGAGCTGGCCCACCTGCGCGGTGGCGACACCCAGAGCAGCGCCCGCCTGGGCCCCAAGCTCGTGCAGTTCGACCACTACCGCCATGCCATCCGCACCGGCGGCTTGTCGGCCGTGGTGTCGCCCCTGCTCGACCTGTACCGCACCATCTTCGAAATCGCCCTGGCCCGCGACAGCCGCGAGCGCGAGTTCAAGGCCGACCGCGTCGCCGCCAAGCTGGTCACGCCCGGCGCCATCGCGCAGTCGCTCGTCAAGATTGCGGCCTATGCGCAATACCGCTTCAAGATCGAGGACGAGCTGTTTGGCCGCAACGAGCGGCACGGCCAAGAGACGCTGGGCATCGCGGGCTTTGTGGCCCAGGGCCTGGCACCGTATGCGTCGTCCAGCGACTTTGTGGACGCCATGAAAACCGCCAACGTGCCGCACCCGTTCGACTCGCACCCCGCGATGCCCGAACGCCTGCGCAACGTGGGCATGCCGCTGAAAGAGCACGACTACGGCGCCATCGCGGTGCGCAAGCCCGCCAGCACCTGGGTGCAGGAGATCCTCACCGCCGACGCCATCGAACAACGCCTGTGGAGCGACTACGAACAGCAGTTCGCGCAAGACCACGAGCGCAGCCTGGCCTACCGCTACGAGCCCGCCAACGATGAAGAGCGTGCCCTGGTGCTGCAGTACTTCCCGCCCGTGGTGTTCGCGCTCAAGGGCGCCGACACGGTGGAGGTCAGCATTGACGGCATCCGCACCTTGGCCGACGGCGTGACCGTGGGCTGGGACGCGGTGAAGGCGCTCGAATTCAAGGAAAGCAGCTTCGGCAACGCGCTCATCGTCTCGCACCCCGAGAAGAACGCCATCGGTCTGGGCGCCAAGACCAGCAAGATCAAGCTGCCCGGGTTGAAAAAGGAAAAGGATTATTTCAACGCCGTGGTGGGCGACTACTGGCAGCGCCACCAGATCATGCGGGCGCAGCAGCAAGTGCCGCAGGCGCCGCAGGTGCCGATAGAGTGAATGCTATATTTTTGATAGCTGTCAGCGCTTGATGGTAAAGCGCTGAGAGCCATTTTTGTTCGAAGTCAGAGGATTGCTCAGTCCTTGGCAAACTCCGGCCGGTCGTTCTGCTGCGGCTTGAGCGGCGCTGCCTCCTTGCCTTCTGCGCGCTCCTTGCGCCATTGCTCCTTGCGGGCGGTCCATTCCTTCAGGCGCGCGTGGGCCACGGTGCTGTCTTTTTCCATCTGCTCTTCGTTGGCCAGCTGGGCCGACAGCTCCAGCCGAATGCCGTTGGGGTCGAAGAAGTAGATGCTCTTGAAGATGTGGTGGTCCGTCACGCCCAGCACCTCGATGCCATGTGCCTGCAGGCGCTGCTTGGTGTTCTCCAGCTCTTCGATGGTGTTCACGCGGAAGGCGATGTGGTTGACCCACAGCGGCGTGTTGGGCGAGGGCTCGGCCTTGATGTCGTCGCCCAGGTCAAAAAAGGCGATGAACGAGCCATCCTGCAGTCGGAAGAAAAAGTGCGTGTAGGGGCAGTATTCGCCGGTGCTGGGCACATAGTCGCTCTGGATGATGTGGTAGAGCGGCAGGCCCAGGATGTCTTCGTAGAAATGGCGCGTTTCCTCGGCGTCGCGCGCCTTGTAGGCGTAGTGGTGCAGCTGCTGGATCTTGGCGGGCGCGGGCAGCGAGGCCAGGTCGGGCGTCAGGATGGCGTTCATGCAGTGTCTCCTTGGGTGATCGCCTGATTCTACTATTCGTAATTCATTTACGTTAAGTTAATTTCGATCTTGCCAGTGCGCCATCGCAAAAAAGCCACCCGGGCGGATGCGCGGGTGGCTGGCATGGGGCGGGCGGCGGAGTGCTTATTGCTTCACAGCTTCGATCTGCACCACCAGGCGCACGTTCTTGGGAAAGCCCCATTCCACGCCGTAGTTCATGCCCCACTGCGTGCGGTCGATCGTGGTTTCAAAGTCGCCGCCGCACACCTCCCGCTTGAGCATGGGGCTGTCGTAGCAGTTGAACTGCGTGGCCTTGAGCGTGACGGGCGCGGTCTTGCCCAGCAGGGTGAGTTGGCCGCTCACTTCGCTGACCTTGTCGCCGTTGAAGCTGAACTTGTCGGACACGAACTTGATCGTGGGGTGCTTGGCGGCGTCGAACAGGTCGGCGCTTTGCAGGTGCTTGTCGAAGGCGGGCGTGCCGCTGTTGATCGAGGTGGCGTCGATGGCGATGTCCACCTTGCCGGTCTTGGCGGCGCGGTCAAACTCCACCGTGCCCTGCTTCTTGTCGAAGCGGCCGCGGTTGGTGGTGGCGCCAAAGTGGCTGATCTCGAACGTCACGAACGTGTGCGTGGGGTCGATGGCGTAGTTGGCGGCCTGGGCGGCGCCCGCGGTCATGGCTGTGGCAGCGGCCACAGCGAGCAGGGAGAACAAAGACTTACGCATGGAAAAGACTCCTTGAAAAGAGAAACTACGAAACGAACCAGGGGAAGTGGGGGCGAAAGAGGCGGTACTGCGGTCAAAGGGCATTCGAAGGCCGTCCAGAGGACGTTCAAAGCTTGCCGATGCCCGTCAGCGCCAGCTTGAATTTCACGGTCACGTCGTCGGCCACCATGGAGGTGTCGGCCCACTCGTTCTCGCCGATCTTGAACGCCAGGCGCTTGATGGGCAGGGTGCCGGTGGCGGTGGTGGTGGCGCCGCTCTGGGCCAGCGCCACGGGCACGGTCACGTTCTGCGCATTGCCCTTGATGGTGAGCTTGCCGGCCACTTCAAATTTGCCGCCGCCCAGTGCCTTGATGCTGGTCGACTCGAACTGCGCCTGCGGAAATTTGGCGACGTTGAACCAGGTGGGCTTGGGCAGCTCGGCGTCGGTCTCGCGCGAGCCCAGCGTGGCGCTGCCGGTGTCCACGGTGAGCGCCATCTTGCTGGTCGCGAGCTTGGCCGGGTCAAACGCCACCTGGGCGCTGAACGTCTTGAAGTGCCCCTCCAGCGGCACGCCCATCTGGCGCGCGGTGAACTGCACCTCGCTCTGGGCGGGCACCAGCGCCTGCTGGGCCAGGGCGGCCTGGGCCCCGATGGCGAGGGCGGCGCCCAGCAAGCTGCGCGAGAAGGCAAAAGACAAGCTCATTCAGAAACCCCGATCAAAAAAGGAAGAAGAAAGGCGCGGCAAGGCGTGTGAAAGCGCGTGAAGGCGTTGGAAAGCGCGGGAAAGTGGGGACGGCTCGGCGTGCAGATATTCGAAAGCGGCGCTAGGGCTCATCCCCACATGCGCTGCAGCAGGCCATCCCGGTCGATCAGCTGGTGCTTGAGCGCCGCCGCCACATGCAGCACCACCAGCCCCGCCATGGCAAACGCGGTGTACTGGTGCCAGGGCTTGATGGCCTCGGCCAGCTCCTTGCTCACCGGCACGAAATCGGGCAACGGCCACACGCCCAGGAACACGATGGGAAACCCGGCGGCCGAGCTGTAGGCCCAGCCGATCAGGGGCACGGCGAAGAACAGCACGTAGAGAAGACCATGCGTGCCGTGGTGCGCCAGCTTTTGCCAGCCGGGCATGGCCTGGGCCATGGCGGCGGGCAAGGCGGGCGGGCGGTGCGTGAGCCGCCAGAGCAGGCGCAATGCAGACAGCGCCAGCAGCGTGACGCCCGCCCACTTGTGCCAGTTGTAGAGCTTGAGGCGCTGCGGCGAAAACGGCAGCCCCGTCATGTACAGGCCCACGCCAAACAGACCGATGAGGGCCAGGCCCAGCACCCAGTGCATGGCCATGGCGGTGCGCGTGTAGCGGCCGGGCGCGGTCGGTGTCTTGGGGGGCGCTGGGCGCGCGGGGGGGGCAGAGGCGGTCATCAAGGTCGGCGCAAGAGGGGCGGGCGGTGCCCGGGTGTTGCGCAGTGTAGGAACGGCGGTGGCAGCCGGCCTTCAGCAGGATTGATGCCTTAATTCAAAAAAACTGAACCGATATGGGGCTAACGATTAAAGTTCCCCAACGGTGGAAATTTTTCTGCAGACCCTTGTGCACGTGTTCAGTGCCCGAGGGGAACGCATGGATGGTGGACGGGCGAGCCCGGCGCTGCGCGCGCTTGGCCGCCGGTGAGGCCCGGCAATGATGGAGGGGAATGCGGGAACGAAGGGGCTGTGCCCGGCGCCTCAGCGGCCGAGCGCCGCCTTCTTCCAGGCTTCTGCCGCCACGGCGGTGTCGCCGCGCTGCTCGGCCAGTTCGGCCAGGTGCCGCCATGCGCTGGCGCGCAACGCGGCGTCGGCCAGCTGGTGCGCGGCCTGGGTCAGCAGTTGCTGCGCCTTGCCCCACAGCTGGCGCTTGAGGCAGGCCATGCCCGCCAGGTACTGCAGGCGCGCATCGCGCGGGTTGGCCTGCTGGGCGGACTCGATGCGGGCCAGCCACGCTGCATCCACGGCGTCGAGGCCCGCCTCCAGTGCGCGCACCAGGCGCAGCGCGTGGTGCTCGGCCAGGGCATCGGGCAGGTCCACCATGCGCTCCCACACCGGCAGCAGCCAGGTGCGTACCTGCGCCGCCTCGCCACCCAGCGCGGCCAGGCGCTGCGCGGCATGGATGGCCAGTTCTGGCATGTTGCGCTCGGCGGGCTCCAGCGACAGCCAGATCTGCTGCAGTTGGGCGGTGTCGTGGGCGCTGTTGATCAGCTCGGTGGCCAGCCCGCGCACGATGCTTTGCGCGGCGGCCGCCGAAAACGCGCGGTGCTTGCCCAGCAGGCGCGCGGTGTCCAGCGCCTCCTGCGTCTGCCGCGCCAGCCGCGTGGCCTTGAGCTTTATGCGAAGAGCCAGCGTGCGGCGGGCCGCGCCCTGGGGCAGGGCGGCCAGTCGGTCGAGTGCGGCGGTGGCGTCGCGGTCGTCCAGCGACCAGCGCGCGGCCCGCATCTGCGCGCCTTCGCGCATCTCCTGCTCATTCACCGTGCCACGCGCCGGCGCCTCCTGCAGCGCGTCGTTCAGGTGGCTTTCGCGCGTGGCGCTGTCCTGCAGCGCATGCGACGCCTCGGCGGCAATCATGTGCGCGAGGGAGCGCAACTGGCGGCCGTGCGGCACGGCCTCGCCTGCGGCCGCCAGCGCGTGCTCCTGCGCCAGCGCCGCCACGGCGGCCTTGCGCGAGCGGATGAAGCGCCCGCCCAGCATGTGCGTGAGGGCGTCCAGCAGCGAAGCATGCATGGCGCGCTCTTTTTGCTGCACACGCCAGCGGCGGGCTTGGCGCGGCAGCTCCAGCAGCGCCGCCAACGCCCGCAGCGCGGCATACACGGTGACAAAGCCGCCCACCAGCAGCAGCACCACCATGTTCAGCGACAGGTCGATGCGGTAGGGCGGCCAGTACAGCGTGACCGTGCCCTGGTTGTTGCCCGCAAACAGCGCAGCCGCCACGGCCACGCCAAACAATGCCAAAAGCCAGAGAGCTGCGCGCATATCGCTTCAGTTGTTGAGTGCGTTGCAAGCAGGCCACTGCAACTGGCGCGCCCAAGACCAGTGCACCCGCGCAAGGGCCGCCAAGCCGTTCAAGCGGCGCTTCGCTCCCGTGCGCTGGGTGCGTCCCCCTCCCGCTTCGCGAAGCAAAACGAGAGAGGGGGAAGGCGCGAAGCGACTCAGGGGGTGGTTCATCTATCGGCCTGCAGCCGCTGTTGCCAGCGCAGACAGCGTTTCGTCCAGCCGGGGCATCTCGGCCGCCTTCATGCTGGCCTGGGCGGCCTGCAGGGTGCTGGCGGCGTTCTGTGTGCGGCGCGACGCCGGATCGAAATATTTGTTGAGCGCCGTGGTCGCTGCGGCCAGGTCGGCGCGGGCCGACTCGTACTGGCGCGCCAGCACGCCCAGGCGGGCGTTCAGCAGCTTGAGCTTGAGGTTTTCGCGCAGGAAGAAGGTCTGCTCGGGCGCCAGCAAGATGGCCTCGGGCTGGTCGATGCGGCTCACGCGCACCAGGGTGCGGGCCTCGTCGCGCACCACCTCCCAGCTGCGCTGCAGCGCGGCCTGCCACCAGGGTTGGTCACCTTGGGCGGCAGACGAAGAGGGAGCGGCCTGCGCAGTGGAGGCTGCACCCGCCAGTCGCCGAGTGGCCGCAGCCTGGGCCACGGCGTTCAGCACGGGCAGGTCGTCCACCTGGCGCACCAGCTCGTCCAGCCGGGCGAGCAGGCCGGCCGTGTCGGCCACGGCGGTGCGGGTGAGGCGGTCCAGGTCGCGGCCGATGGCGCGCTGCACAGGGGCCAGCCGGGGCTGGGCGGCGCGGCTGATGCGCTGGTCCGCGCTCTTGAGGGCGCCCACCAGCGGCTCCAGGCTGCCGGTGAGCTGGGCCTGCTGCTGGGCCAGGCGGATGGACGACTCGATGTCCACCACCAGGTTTTCATCGCGCGACCGCGACAGGCTCTGCATCAATTCTTCGAGCTGGCTGCGTTGCAGCGCCACCTCGCTCACGCGCGCTTCGGTCACCGACAGCCGCGCAGCGGTCTCGCGCACCTGCTCTTCGGCCTGGCGGGCCATGGTGCGCGCCTCGATGGCCAGCGCGCCCGAGTCGGCGGACTGCCGCGCCAGCTGTTCCTGAATGCTGCCCAGCTTTTGCCACAGCAGGCCGCAGCCGACCAGGGCCGCCACCGCCACCACTGCCAGCAGCACGGTGACCAGGGTGCTCCCGCGCCCTGCGGACGGTGCCGACGCGGCTGCCGCCACCGGCGCCGCAGTCGGAGCAGGGGCCGGGGCTGCAGTGGCTGCAAGGAACGGGTCGTTGGGGGGCACGGAACTCATGCGGCCGATTCTATCGACGCCACCACGTCGGCCAGTGCCGGGCGGCACTCCGCCACGCTGCCGAAACCCGCCGCGCGGGCGGCCTCGGCGATGCGCGGGTGCGTGGCCAGCGCGCGCGCTGCGCCCCAATGCACCGTGGGCAGAGCCTGCGCCAGGTGGGCCACGGCTTCCGAGCTGCTCAGCAGCCAGGTGGACCCGTCAGCCGCCGCCTGTTGCGCCAGCGCCACTTCGTCCGCACTGAACGTGGGGGCACCCCGCTCGTACGCCACCACGTAGTCCACCACCCCGCCGGCGGCCTCGATCTGCCTTGCGAGCCAGTCGCGCCCCGTGCCCACACCGCTGTCGTGCACGCCGTCTGAGCGGCCGCGAACGATCAGCACCCGGTCGCCAGGCCGCACCTGTGTGCCCACCTGCTGCCACAGCGCCTCCGAATCGAACTGGGCGGCGTCGGCTGCAGGCCCGTCGATGTGGTCACGCGGCACGCCCGCCTGCACCAGCGCGCGCGCCGTGCCGGGGCCAGGGGCCCATGCTCTTGTTTTGATAGCTGTCAGGGCTTTATCAGTAAGCGCTGATGGCCCATTTTGTTCAAAAAAATAAGTGGCCGCATTGCCGCTCACAAACATGAGGGCGCGGTACTGCGGCCACTGGCTGCGCGCCTGCTGCAAGGCGGCGTGGGCACCCGGCCCGGTGGCCGGGCCAATGGCGATGAGGGGCAGGGCCACGGCCTCTATGCCCTGGGCCTGCAGCTGCTGCACCCAGTGCGCCGCCTCGCGGGCGGGCCGCGTGACGATCACCCGGCGCATGCTGCGGCCTACCCCGCCGAGGCGGCCGCGCCCGCGCCCCGCGCGCCACCGGCGCGCAGGCGCTGGGCCACGGCCTCGCCCAGGGCTTCGGCCTGTGCCAGCGTGCCGACGGGGCCCGAGGCCTGTGCGCGCACCAGCGGGGCCTGGCCTTCGGTGTCGCCCCAGGCAGCATCCAGCTGCAGCACGCTGGCGGCCATCGTGCCGTGGGCCGCCAGCGGCATCGAGCAGCTGCCGCCCATGGCGCGGCTCACCGCGCGCTCGGCCGCCACGGTGAGCCAGGTGGGCTGGTGCGCCAGCGGCGCCAGCGCGTCGATCAGGTCTTGTCGGTCGCTGCGCACCTCGATACCCAGGGCGCCCTGGCCTGCGGCGGGCAGCATGGCGGCGGGCGTGAACGTGTCGCGGATGCGGTGCGCCAGTTCCAGGCGCTTGAGGCCGGCCGCTGCCAGCACGATGGCGTCGTACTGGCCCTCGTCCAGCTTGCGCAGGCGGGTGTCCAGGTTGCCGCGCAGCGGCTCGATCTTCAGGTCGGGCCGCAGGGCCTGCAGCAGCACTTGGCGGCGCAGGCTCGACGTGCCCACCACCGCGCCCTGGGGCAGTGCGTCCAGGTTCTCGTAGCGCGGCGAGACAAAGGCATCGCGCGGGTCTTCGCGCTCCATCACGCAGGCCAGGGCAAAGCCCTCGGGCAGCTCCATGGGCACGTCTTTCAGCGAATGCACGGCGATGTGCGCGCGGCCTTGTTCCAGCGCCACTTCCAGCTCTTTCACGAACAGGCCCTTGCCCCCCACCTTCGACAGCGAACGGTCCAGGATCTGGTCGCCCTGCGTCGTCATGCCCAGCAGTTGCACGGTGTGGCCGTGCGCCTGCAGCAGGGCCTTCACATGCTCTGCCTGCCACAGCGCCAGGCGGCTTTCGCGTGTGGCAATCACGAGGGATTGGGGGGTCTGGGGCATGCTCAAGTTCGTAACCTGTTTGTAATCATTCAGGGGCGGGCGATGCTAGCATGCGCCCGCACTGGGGTTGGTGCGCCCCGGGGGAGGGGAGCAGGCAGCGCCGGGCACTCTTTTCCATTCCCGGAGACACCTGCATGAAACGATCCGACAAGGACCAGCCCCTGATCGACGACATCCGCCTGCTCGGCCGCATTCTGGGCGATGTGATCCGCGAACAGGAGGGTGTGGCCGCCTACGAACTCGTCGAGCAGGTGCGCAAGCTCTCGGTGGCCTTCCGCCGCGATGCCGACCACGAGGCCGACCGCGCGCTCAAGCGGTTGCTCAAGTCCCTGTCGGGCGACCAGACGGTGAGCGTGATCCGCGCCTTCACCTACTTCAGCCACCTGGCCAACCTGGCCGAAGACCGCCACCACATCCGCCGCCGCGCCGTGCACGAGCGCGCGGGCGACACGCAGGAGGGCAGCATCGAAGTGGCCCTGTCGCGCCTGCGCTGGGCCGGCATTGCGCCCAAGACCATCGCCCAGACGCTGGCCGGCAGTTACGTGGCCCCGGTGCTCACCGCCCACCCCACCGAAGTGCAGCGCAAAAGCATTCTGGATGCCGAGCGCGACATCGCCCAGCTGCTGGCCGCGCGCGACGACATCCAGGTGCGCGCCCAGCTCTACAACAGCGCCAAGGACGCGCTCACCCCGCGCGAGCTGGCCGCCAACGAGGCCCAGCTGCGTGCCCGCGTAGCCCAGCTGTGGCAAACGCGCCTGCTGCGCTACAGCAAGCTCACCGTGGCCGACGAGATCGAAAACGCGCTGAGCTACTACGAGGCCACCTTCCTGCGCGAGATTCCCAAGATCTATGCCGACCTGGAAAGCGAGCTGGGCCAATACCCCGTGCACAGCTTTCTGCGCATGGGCCAGTGGATCGGGGGCGACCGCGACGGCAACCCCAACGTCACGGCGCAGACGCTGCGCTACGCGCTCGGCCGCCAGGCCGAGGTGGCCCTGCGCCACTACCTGACCGAAGTGCACTACCTGGGCGGCGAGCTGTCGCTGTCGGCCCGCCTGGTGCAGGTGTCGGCCGAGATGGAGGCCCTGGCCCTGCGCTCGCCCGACACGAACGAGCACCGCGTGGACGAGCCCTACCGCCGCGCACTCACCGGCATCTACGCGCGCCTGGCCGCGTCGCTGAAAGAGCTGACCGGCGGCGACGCAGCGCGCCATGCGGTGGCGCCGCAAAACCCTTATGCCAGTGCCGACGAGTTTCTGGCCGACCTGCGCGTCATCGAGGCGTCGCTGAAATCGCACCACGGCGAAGCCCTGGCCGGCGAGCGCCTGCACCCGCTGATCCGCGCCGTGCAGGTGTTCGGCTTTCACCTGGCCACGGTGGACCTGCGCCAAAGCTCCGACAAGCACGAAGACGTGGTGGCCGAGCTGCTGGCCCAGGCCCGCATCGAGCCCCACTATGCCGGCCTGCAAGAGGCCGCCAAGCGCGCGCTGCTGATCAAGCTGCTGAATGACGCGCGCCCGCTGCGCGTGGTGGGCGCCGAGTATTCCGCGCACGCCCAGGGCGAGCTGGCCATTTTCGAAACCGCCCGCGTGATGCGCGAGCGCTTCGGCCACGACGCCATCCGCCACTACATCATCAGCCACACCGAAACCGTGAGCGACCTGCTCGAAGTGCTGCTGCTGCAAAAGGAAGTGGGGCTGATGAGCGGCACGCTGGACGCCGAGTCGAAGAACCACCTCATCGTGGTGCCGCTGTTCGAAACCATCGAAGACCTGCGCAATGCCGCGCCCATCATGCGCGAGTTCTACGGCCTGCCCGGCGTGGCAGCACTGGTACAGCGCAGCGGCGGCGAGCAGGACATCATGCTGGGCTACAGCGACAGCAACAAGGACGGCGGCATCTTCACCAGCAACTGGGAGCTGTACCGCGCCGAGATCGCACTCGTCGACCTGTTCGACGAACTCGCCACCAGCCACGGCATTCAGCTGCGCATGTTCCACGGCCGGGGCGGCACCGTGGGCCGCGGCGGCGGCCCCAGCTACCAGGCCATCCTGGCGCAACCCCCGGGCACCGTGCGCGGCCAGATCCGCCTGACCGAGCAGGGCGAAGTCATCGCATCCAAATACGCCAACCCCGAAATCGGCCGCCGCAACCTCGAAACCCTGGTGGCCGCCACGCTCGAAGCCACGCTGCTGCAACCCACCAAGCCCGCCACCAAGGCGTTTCTGGACGCCGCCGCACAGCTCTCGCTGGCCAGCATGGGCGCCTACCGCGCGCTGGTGTACGACACCCCCGGCTTCACCGACTACTTCTTCAACAGCACCCCCATCCGCGAGATCGCCGAGCTGAACATCGGCTCGCGCCCCGCCAGCCGCAAGGCCAGCCAGAAGATCGAAGACCTGCGCGCCATCCCCTGGGGCTTCAGCTGGGGCCAGTGCCGCCTCACGCTGCCCGGCTGGTTCGGCTTTGGCGCGGCGGTGGAGGTGTTCATCAACGCCGAAGGCAAAGACCCCAAGGCGCAACTGGCCCTGCTGCAAAAGATGTACCGCCAGTGGCCGTTCTTCCGTACCCTGCTGTCCAACATGGACATGGTGCTGGCCAAGAGCGACCTGGCCCTGGCCTCACGCTACAGCGAGCTGGTGACGGACGCCCGCCTGCGCAAGAAGGTCTTCACCAGCATCGAAGCCGAATGGCACCGCACGGCCGAGGCGCTGACTCGCATCACGGGCGACAAGCAACGCCTCACGCATAACACCGCGCTGGCCCGCTCCATCAAACACCGCTTTCCGTACATCGACCCGCTGCACCACCTGCAGGTCGAACTGGTGCGCCGCTGGCGCGCGGGGCAGGGGGATGAGCGGGTGCAGACGGGGATTCATATATCTATCAACGGGATTGCGGCGGGGTTGCGCAATACAGGTTGACCGGACGCTGGGGCGGCCTCAATCCCCCAGCAGTTCTCCCACCGCCTTCAAATCCTCCACCCGGTCGCACACGGCCTTGACGGCCATCATGACGGGGATGCCCAGCAGCAGGCCCCACAGGCCCCACAGCCAGCCCCAGGCCAGCACGCTGACGAAGACGGCCACGGGGCTCATGCGGCTGGTGCGGCTGGTGAGCCAGGGGGTCAGCAGGTTGCCGATGAGGGTGTGGATGACCAGCGATGCGCCGCCGATGGCCAGGGCCATGTCGATGGTGCCGAACTGCAAAAACGCGACCAGCGCCGAGGCGCCGGTGACGAGGGCGGAGCCGATGTAGGGCGCGAGGTTGAGCACGGCCGCCACCACGCCCCACACGGCGGCGTTCTGCAGGCCCAGCGCCCAGTAGGCCACGCCGGTGGCCACGCCCACGAGCACGCTGGTGAACACCTGCACCAGCAGATAGCGCTGGATGTTGCCGGTGATGTCTTCCAGCACGTGGATGGTGATCTTGCGCCGCTCCAGGCTGGTGCCCGCGATGCGCAGCAGCTTGTTGCGAAACAGGTTGCCCGAGGCCAGCGCGAAGAAGGTCAGAAACACGACCACGGTCATCTGGCCCAGCGCGGACATGAGGCCCATGGTGCCGCTCCACAGATAGTCGCGGATGTTGAACGGGGGGCGCTCCACGACGACGCGCTGCACCCCGCGGCGGGTGGGTGCGGGCACGGTGTTTTCGCTGGCGGCCTGTTCGATCTGGGTGGCGGCCTTCTGCACGGTGTCCAGCGGGTTGGGGGCGCTGGATCGTGTTCGCAGGCTGTCGCGCACTTTCTTGGCCGCCACGGGCAGCGAGTCCACCAGCTCCACGGCGCCGTCGCTGAGCGCCCATGCGGTGCCGGCCAGTCCCGAGACGATGGCAATGAGCAGCACGCCCGCCCCCAGCCAGCGCGGCACGCGGTGGCGCCACAGGGCCTCCACGGCGGGGCGCAGCGCGGTGGTCATCAGCAGGCTGACCATGATGGGAATGAACACCGCGCTGGCCCAGTGCAGCAGGGCCACGCTGGCGAACAGGGCCAGCAGCGCGAGCGAGAGGTTGCGCACGTCCACGGGCATGTGCAGCATGACCGGGCCGGAAAAGGGTGGGGCGCCGTTGACGGGTGGCGCAGGGTGCGCGGGTGTGCTGCCGGGCTGGGGCTCCGCTGCCGGGGGCGCGGCGTTGATGTGTGCCTGGGCCTGGACAGCCGCAGCCGCCGCTGCCTCGGCCGCCGATGCTGCTTGCGATGCTGCCGTGGTTGATGATGGTTTTGTGGCTGTCGCCGTGGCTGCAGCTTCTGCTGGTTCTGGCGAAGCCTGCCTCCCGGGGCTTGGCGTTGGTGTGCCGGATGGTGCTGCGGCTTGCGCGGGGGAGGATGAGGGCGCAGTCACTGGGGGGCTTTCTGCGGTGCGGTGGGCCGGGGCGGGCGGCGAGGTGGGGTTGGCGGGGGCGGCAGGTTCGGGCGGCGGCGCAGTCATCTGCGGATTGTGCAGCGGCGCCTGGGCGGTGCGCTGTAGGCGGCTTCCCCGAGAGCGGTGGCCGCGTGCCTGTGCGAAGTGGGCCGCAAACCCGGGCTTGTTCGGCCCATCGCCGTGGCGCGCGCGGCATAGCATGTGGCCCATGCAATCTGATCAAGTAGCCCCTACTCGCCCCGGCCGTGCGCGCGGTGCCCGCTGGCCGGTGGCCGGGGCGGCGGTGCCCTTGCTGGGCCTGGCGCTGCTGGGCGCGGGCTGCGCCGCGCCCGATGTGCCGCAGGACAGCCGCCACGCGCCCTCTACCCAGAAAACGATGCGGGCCGTGCACCACTGGGACGTGTTGGCCCAGGACATGGCCAGCCGCATCGCCGACAAGACGCGCGACTGGCCTGCGGGCCAGCACCCGATCTATGTGGCGTCGAAGGCGGACACGCGCTTCAACCATGGGTTTCGCAAGCTGCTGATGGCGCGGCTGGCCGACCTGGGCGTGACGGTGTCGACTGAGCCCGCCACGGCCGTGCACCTGGTGGTGGAAGCCCAGGTGGTGCAGCACCTGCAGCCGCAGTCGAGCGCGCTGCACTGGGTGCCGCTGGCCTCGGGCGTGAGCGTGGCGCGCGACGGCGTGCACTTTCATGGCGCGCATTCGTTCAGCGCGCAGGGCGCCGCAGGCGCGCCCGCAGCGGGTGCCATGGGTGCGGACCCACGCGCCAGCGCGCTGCAGCCAGGCCGGGCGGCCCCTGCAGCGGCCGAGCGCGAGGTGATCGTGGCGCCCGGCAGTGCCTTTGGCGCGGCGGTGGCGGCGATCGGCCCCACCGGCCCCTCTGGCCCCGCCACGGCGTCGGCAGGGTCGGCATCCGGCTATGAACCAGCACCCTCTGCGATCCGCCGCGCGCCCCCTGCGCCGGAAACGCCCGTGGTCTACCCCCAGCCGGGCGTGCCCGCGCGGTCCGAAGTGCTGGTAACGGCGTCGCTGGAAAGCGGCGGGCGCTACCTGGCGGGCACGTCGGACGTGTATTCGCTGGCGCATGACGATGCGCTGCTGTACCTGGCGCCCGAGCCGCGCCTGCCCGGCCCGCCGTCTGCGGCCATCAAGACCTGGCGCGTGGTGGCCCCATGGTGACGCCGCGCCGTGCCGGGTTGCGGGGGCTGGCTGCCACCACCGCTGCAGTGGCCGCACTGTCTCTGGCGGGCTGCGCATCGCGCTATTACTACGGCGAGGCCGGGGGCGCGGGCGTGGGCGGTGCGCCGCGCACCTCGGTGATCCACGCCAACCACCATGCGGCCGACATGCTGCTGATGAACGCGCCGCTGGACCGTGAGCACGCGGTGCTGGTGGCCACGCTGGTGAACGTGGACCGGCTGGGCGAGTCGTCGCGCCTGGGGCGCATTTTCTCGGAGCAGATCGCGGGGCGGCTGGTGCAGCGCGGCCTGCCGGTCACCGAGCTCAAGCTGCGCGATTCCGTGATGATCCAGCGCGAGCAGGGCGAGCTGCTGCTCTCGCGCGAGCTGCGCGAACTGAGCCGGTCGCACGACGCGCAGGCCGTGGTGGTGGGCACCTATGCCGCGTCGGCCACGGTGCTGTATGTGAGCATCAAGCTGGTGAAGCCTGAGGGCAATGTGGTGGTGGCCGCGCACAACTACGCTGTGCCGATGGACGACAACGTGCGTGCGCTGCTGGCGGGGCGCTGAAGGGAAGTATCAATTTGATAGCTGCAAGCGCTTGCTGAATAAGCGCTGGAGGCAGATTTGCCTGATTCGGTACTTATCTCAGACAGACCCGTTCGCCCTGAGCCTGTCGAAGGGCTGCTGGCAAAGGGCGCCCCGGCTTCGACAAGCTCAGCCCGAACGGATGGGGGGCAGGCATCTGAGGAATGTACATAGTCAGGCATTTTTATACTCAGTAATCGTCTCCGGACCCCATCGCCAGGTTCTCGAAGCGCGTCTGGTTCTTCTGGAAGAACAGCTTCACCGTGCCCGTCGGGCCGTTCCGCTGTTTGCCGATGATGACCTCGGCCACATTGGGCTCCTTGGAGTCCTTGTTGTAGTAGTCGTCGCGGTAGATGAACATGATGATGTCCGCGTCCTGCTCGATGGCACCGGACTCGCGAAGGTCGGACATCATGGGGCGCTTGTCGGTGCGCTGCTCCACCGAGCGGTTGAGCTGCGACAGCGCAATCACCGGGCATTGCAGCTCCTTGGCCAGCATCTTGAGGCCCCGGGAGATCTCGCCCAGCTCGGTGGCGCGGTTGTCGCTGCCGCCGCTGCCCGAGCCGCTCATGAGCTGCAGGTAGTCGACCACGATCAGGCCCAGTTTGCCGCACTGGCGCGCCAGCCGCCGCGCGTTGGCGCGCAGCTCGCTGGGCGTGAGGCCCGGCGTCTCGTCGATGTGCAGCGACACGGTGCGCAGCTTTTCAATAGCCTCGGTCAGGCGCGGCCATTCATCGTCGGTGAGCTGGCCCGTGCGCAGGTGGCCCTGGTTCACCCGGCCAATCGACCCCACGATCCGCACCGCGAGCTGGGCGGCGCCCATTTCCATCGAGAAGATGGCCACCGGCAGGCCTTCGTGGAGCGCCACGTGCTCGGCAATGTTCACCGCGAACGAGGTCTTGCCCATGGACGGGCGCGCCGCCAGCACAATCATGTCGCCCGCCTGCAGGCCCGAGGTCATGCGGTCCAGGTCGGCAAAGCCCGTGGGGATACCGGTCACGTCCACGGGGTTGTCCGCCATCTCCTGCACCTTGTCGAGCAGGTCGATCACCAGCGTGTCGAGCGACTGAAACCCTTGTTTGGTGCGCGAGCCTTCTTCGCCGATGGCAAAGATCTTGGCCTCGGCCTCGTCCAGGATGCGCTCCACCGTTTTGCCCTGGGGGTTGAACGCATTGGTCGAGATGTCGTCGCTGGCCGTGACCAGCTTGCGCAGGATGGCCCGCTCGCGCACGATTTCGGCATAGCGGCGGATGTTGCTGGCACTGGGCACATACTGCGCCAGGTTGTTCAGGTAGGTCAGCCCCCCCGTCTCCTGCGCCTTGCCCAGGTTGGTGAGGTGCTCAAACACCGTGATCACGTCCGCCGGCTTGCTGGCATTGATCAGCGCGCCGATGGCCGTGTAGATCATCTGGTGCTCGTGCCGGTAGAAGTGGCTCTCTACCAGCAGGTCGCCCACCCGGTCCCAGGCGTTGTTGTCCAGCAGCAGCCCGCCCAGCACGCTGGACTCGGCCTCGATGGAGTGCGGTGGCACCCGCAGTTGCGCCACGTCGCGGTCCGGCACGGGCGTGAAGCCATCATCAAGGGGGGGGAAAACAGCAGACATGGGATCCTCGGAACGAACTTGGCATGCTAGCGCCCGAGCGGCGCGCCGTCATGGCACAAGTCTGTGGATAAGGTTGGGGCAACCGGTGGGCAACGGTGTACAAGCCGCCGCCGCACAAAAAACAAAAGCCGCCCGAAGGCGGCTTGGAAGACACGCAGAGAACTGCGTATCAGGCGGTTTCGCCGTAGACCGACACGGTCACGTCCACCACCACGTCGGTGTGCAGAGCCACGCTGACGGTGCTTTCGCTCACGACCTTGATGGGGCCGTTGGGCAGACGGATTTGCGACTTGGACACCTTGTAGCCTTGCTTGTTCAGCTCGTCGGCGATGTCGTGGTTGGTCACGGAACCGAACAGGCGGCCGTCCACGCCGGCCTTTTGCGTCAGCTTCACGGTGGTACCGGCCAGCTTCTCGCCTTGGGTCTGGGCTTCAGCCAGCTTGGCGGCCGCAGCCTTTTCGAGTTCGGCGCGCTTGGCTTCGAATTCGGCCTTGGCGGCTTCGGTGGCACGGCGTGCGCGGCCCGAAGGGATCAGGAAGTTGCGGGCGTAGCCGTCTTTCACCTTGACGATTTCGCCGAGGTTGCCGAGGTTCACAACCTTGTCGAGCAGGATGATTTGCATGGGTTGTGCTCCTTAGATCTTGTGCTGGTCGCTGTAAGGCACCAGGGCCAGGAAGCGCGCGCGCTTGATGGCAGTGTTCAGCTGACGCTGGAAGATGGCGCGCGTGCCGGTCAGGCGTGCGGGGATGATCTTGCCGTTTTCGGCGATGAAATCGCGCAGCGTGTCGACATCCTTGTAGTCGATTTCTTCAACACCGGTCACCGTGAAGCGGCAGAAGCGCTTGCGCTTGAACAGCAGGGACTGGGTGTTGCGCTTTGGGCGCTTGTCTTTGTTGAACTTCTTGAACGTGGCCATTGCGGACCCCTTGAAAATTAATCTTGTTGAATATCCTGGATGTGCAGCACTGCCGTCTTGCCATTGCGCGGGGTGGCCAGAAATCCTTCGAAAGTCCAGCGACTCCCGATGTTCTGCCTTGCCAGGCGCTCTGCCATCGCCCCGAAGGCCATGGCTTTCATGGCGGCCTTGACATCGCGTGGATGGCCCGCTTCGGTCTGCTGGGACTCGTGTTCGAGGCGCAGCGTGATGGCAGGCAATCCGGCGGGCGTGTAGCGCAGGGGTTCAGCCTCTGCGATACAGGCGGTCAAGACGACGTGGTTCTCCACTCCAAAGGGATGGATGGATCAGCGCTCGCCGCGCTCGCCACCGGCGGCTGCGTATTCAGCCTGGCTGGCCTTGCGGGCTTCTTCGCGCTCCACGGTCTTCATCATCGAAGACGGGCCCGTGTCGGCCTTCTTCTTCTGAACCGTCAGGTGGCGCAGCACAGCGTCGTTGAACTTGAAGGCGTGCTCCAGTTCAGCCATCACAGCCTGGTCGGCTTCGATGTTCACGCACAGGTAGTGGGCCTTGGCCAGCTTGTTGATCAGGTACGCCAGTTGACGGCGGCCCCAGTCTTCCACGCGGTGCACCTTGCCACCGCCAGCGGTGATCATGCCCTTGTAGCGCTCCAGCATGGCTGGGACTTGTTCGCTTTGATCCGGATGGATCAACAAAATGATTTCGTAATGACGCATGCAGACTCCTTTTGGGTAAGACCACCCACCGCGTCCAGAAGTGGTGTGGCAAGGGAAAGCCTGCGATTATAGCCCGCGCTGCGTGGCTTGTACACTCTGGCCTTTTGCGCACCGCAGGCACCCGACCTGCCCGGCCTGCGCGCGAAGCCCCTCCCCTTGCAAAACACCGGGATGGGCCGACATGCCAGCCATGGGCGCGCACGGCCCGCATGCCAGAAACGGCATGTCCCTGGTGCAGACCTTGATTTGCGCCAGCCTGCCCCCAACTCCCGCGCGTATCCGCAGCGCAGAGCTGCCGTTCACCCAACCCTTCAGACCACAACATGTCCGATACCAGCCCTACCAACCCACCCCAAAGCGCTCCCGCCCCAGAAGAAGTTGAAGCCGCCATGGCCGCACATGCGTCTGACGAGATGGCCCGCCTGCAGGGCGAGCTGGCCGAGCTGAAGGCCAAGAGCGCCGATCTGGCCGACCAGTTCCTGCGCGCCAAGGCCGAGGTGGAGAACGCCCGCCGCCGTGCGGACGACGAAGTGGCCAAGGCCCGCAAGTTCGGCATCGAGAGCTTTGCCGAGAGCCTGCTGCCCGTGTGCGACAGCCTGGATGCCGCGCTGGCCATCAAGGAAGCCACGCCCGAACAGCTGCGCGAAGGCGCCGACGCCACGCTGCGCCAGCTGACCTCCGCGCTGGAGCGCAACAAGGTGCTGGCCATCAACCCCGCCGCGGGCGAAAAGTTCGACCCGCATCAGCACCAGGCCATCAGCATGGTGCCTGCCGAGCAGGAGGCCAACACCGTGGTGGCCGTGCTGCAAAAAGGCTATGTGATTGCCGAGCGCGTGCTGCGCCCCGCCCTGGTCACGGTTGCCGCGCCCAAGTAAGCTTGCGCGGCCCAAAAATATCAGCATGGATCACTTGAACCCCCGAAAGTTATCCACAAGTTACTAGCCATCCACACATTCAAGCATTCGGAGAAAAATCATGGGAAGAATCATCGGCATTGACCTGGGCACCACCAACAGCTGCGTGTCCATCATGGAAGGCAACACCACGCGCGTGATCGAAAACAGCGAAGGCGCGCGCACCACGCCGTCCATCGTGGCCTACCAGGAAGACGGCGAGATCCTCGTCGGCGCCTCGGCCAAGCGCCAGGCTGTGACCAACCCCAAGAACACGCTGTACGCCGTCAAGCGCCTGATCGGCCGCAAGTTCACCGAGAAGGAAGTGCAAAAGGACATCGACCTGATGCCCTACAAGATCGTGGCCGCCGACAACGGCGACGCCTGGATCGAAGTGCGCGGCAACAAGATCTCGGCCCAGCAGGTGTCGGCCGACATCCTGCGCAAAATGAAGAAGACCGCCGAGGATTACCTGGGCGAGCCCGTGACCGAGGCCGTCATTACCGTGCCCGCGTACTTCAATGACGCACAGCGCCAGGCCACCAAGGACGCCGGCCGCATCGCGGGCCTCGATGTGAAGCGCATCATCAACGAGCCCACCGCTGCAGCGCTGGCCTTCGGCCTCGACAAGCAGGAAAAGGGCGACCGCAAGATCGCCGTGTATGACCTGGGTGGCGGCACGTTCGACGTGTCTATCATCGAGATCGCCGACGTGGACGGCGAAAAGCAGTTCGAAGTGCTGTCGACCAATGGCGACACCTTCCTGGGCGGCGAAGACTTCGACCAGCGCATCATTGACTACATCATCAGCGAGTTCAAGAAGGAACAGGGCGTGGACCTGTCCAAGGACGTGCTGGCCCTGCAGCGCCTGAAGGAAGCGGCCGAGAAGTCCAAGATCGAGCTGTCCAACAGCGCCTCGACCGACATCAACCTGCCCTACATCACGGCCGACGCTTCGGGCCCCAAGCACCTGAACATCAAGCTGACCCGCGCCAAGCTGGAAGCCCTGGTGGAAGAGCTGATCGAGCGCACGATTGCACCGTGCCGCATGGCCATCAAGGACGCGGGCGTGTCCGTGTCCGACATCCATGACGTGATTCTGGTGGGCGGCATGACCCGCATGCCCAAGGTGCAGGAAAAGGTGAAGGAGTTCTTCGGCAAGGAACCCCGGAAGGACGTGAACCCTGACGAAGCCGTGGCCGTGGGTGCTGCCATCCAGGGCCAGGTGCTGTCGGGCGATCGCAAGGACGTGCTGCTGCTGGACGTGACGCCGCTGTCGCTGGGTATTGAAACCCTGGGCGGCGTGATGACCAAGATGATCCAGAAGAACACAACCATCCCGACCAAGTTCGCGCAGACCTACTCCACGGCCGACGACAACCAGCCCGCCGTGACCATCAAGGTCTACCAGGGCGAGCGCGAGATGGCTGCTGGCAACAAGCTGCTGGGCGAGTTCAACCTGGAAGGCATCCCGCCCGCCGCGCGTGGCGTTCCGCAAATTGAAGTGTCGTTCGACATCGACGCCAACGGCATCCTGCACGTGGGCGCCAAGGACAAGGGCACGGGCAAGGAAAACAAGATCACCATCAAGGCCAACTCCGGCCTGTCGGAAGAAGAAATCCAGCAGATGGTGAAGGACGCCGAGCTGAATGCCGCCGACGACAAGAAGAAGCTGGAGCTGGTGCAGGCCAAGAACCAGGGCGAAGCCGCCGTGCACAGCGTGAACAAGAGCCTGGGCGAGCACGGCGACAAGCTGGATGCGGGTGAGAAGGACGCGATCACCGCCGCCGTGAAGGCCCTGGAAGAAGCCCTGAAGGGTGAGGACAAGGCCGCCATTGACGAAAAGACCACGGCCCTGATGGCTGCCAGCCAGAAGCTGGGCGAGAAAATGTATGCCGACCAGCAGGCAGCCGCACAGGCAGCCCAAGCCGCAGGTGGTGCCGAGGCCGCAGGCGCGGCAGGCGGCGCATCGTCTTCCGCCAAGCCTGCGGACGACGACAACGTGGTGGACGCCGAAGTCAAGGAAGTCAAGAAGGGCTGAGCGAGCCCCCGTTGACCGACGTCGCCGCGCACCGCCCCGGGGGGCTGCGCGGCGTTCCTGTTCCAACCGGGTTCTGAATCACCATGTCCAAAAGAGACTTTTACGAAATCCTGGGTGTTCCGAAGAACGCCTCGGACGATGAAATCAAGAAGGCCTATCGCAAGCTGGCGATGAAGTACCACCCTGACCGCAATCAGGGGGACGCGGCCAAGACGGCGGAAGAGAAGTTCAAGGAGGCCAAGGAGGCCTACGAGATGCTCTCCGACCCGCAGAAGAAGGCCGCCTACGACCAGTACGGACACGCGGGCGTGGACCCCAACATGCGCGGCCCCGGTGCAGGCGCGGAAGGTTTTGGCGGCTTTGCCGAAGCCTTTGGCGACATCTTCGGCGACATGTTCGGCCAGCAGGGCGGGCGGGGGCGCGGTGCCGGTGGCCGCCAGGTGTACCGGGGCAGCGACCTCAGCTACGCCATGGAAGTCACGCTGGAAGAAGCCGCCCGCGGCAAGGATGCGCAGATCCGCATCCCGTCCTGGGACACCTGCGACACCTGCCATGGCAGCGGCGCCAAGCCCGGCACCAGCGCCAAGACCTGCGGCACCTGCCAGGGGGCAGGCACGGTGCAGATGCGCCAGGGCTTCTTCAGCGTGCAGCAGACCTGCCCGCACTGCCGGGGCACGGGCAAGATCATCCCCGAGCCGTGCACCACTTGCCACGGCCAGGGCAAGCTCAAGAAGCAAAAGACGCTGGAAGTGAAGATCCCTGCCGGCATCGACGACGGCATGCGCATCCGCTCCACCGGCAATGGCGAGCCCGGCACCAACGGCGGCCCGCCGGGTGACCTGTACATCGAGATCCGGCTGAAGAAGCACGACATCTTCGAGCGCGATGGCGACGACCTGCACTGCCAGGTGCCGGTGAGCTTCATCACGGCCGCCCTGGGCGGCGAGATCGAGGTGCCCACGCTCGCGGGGAAGGCGGCCATCGATATCCCTGAAGGCACCCAGGCCGGCAAGCAGTTCCGCCTGCGCGGCAAGGGCATCAAGGGCGTGCGCGCCAGCTATCCGGGCGACTTGTATTGCCACATCGCCGTAGAGACGCCCGTGAAGCTCACCGAGCACCAGCGCAAGCTGCTGCGCGAGCTGGAAGAATCGCTCAAGAAAGGCGGCTCGCGCCATTCGCCCAGCGGAGAAAGCTGGACGGACCGGCTGAAGAACCTGTTCAGCTGATCACGAAAACCCCCTGCACCGCCGCCAGTGCCGATCTCGGCCTGGCGGCTTTTTTTTGCCTGCAGGCGGCGCCGATGCAAAAATCCAGCCGAGCGCTTGATGGGCATCAAGCTGCGTGGATAGCTGCGTGGGCCACCCCCCTGTGCAACAGCACACCGCATACCATGGCCTCTGCACCACACGCAGGAGAATCGCATGGACGTGAGCATCACCTTTCTGGGCGGCGCCAGCACCGTCACCGGGTCCAAGTACCTCGTGCGCCACAACGGCAAAAGCATGCTGGTCGATTGCGGACTGTTTCAGGGCTACAAGCAGCTGCGGCTGCGCAACTGGCAGCCCCTGCCGCTGCCCCCCGGGCAGATCGACGCCGTGCTGCTCACGCATGCCCACCTGGACCACAGCGGCTACTTGCCGCTGCTTACGCGCGACGGCTACCACCGCGACATCCACACCACGCCCGGCACGCGCGACCTGTGCGCCATCCTGCTGCCCGACAGCGGGCATTTGCAGGAAGAGGACGCCGCGTTTCTAAACCGCCACCGGCTCAGCAGCCACACTCCGGCGCTACCGCTGTACACGCGACTGGATGCGCTGCACAGCCTCAAGCAGTTCAAGGTACACCCGCTGCACCACCGTTTCGATCCTTTGCCCGGTTGGCATGTCACGTTCTTCAATGCGGGCCACATCCTGGGCGCAGCCTGCGTGCTGCTGGAAGTGGGCGGGCGGCGCATCCTGTTGTCGGGCGACCTGGGCCGGCCCGACGATATGCTGATGAACCCGCCCGATGCCCCGCCCCAGGCCGACACAGTGCTGATCGAATCGACCTACGGCGACCGCGAGCATCCGCAGGAAGCCCTGCTTAACGAATTGGGGCCGGCCCTACAACGCCTGGCCACACGCGGCGGCGTGGCCGTGGTGCCGGTGTTTGCGGTGGGCCGCGCCCAGGTGGTTCTGCACGCCATTGGGCTGCTCAAGGCGCGGGGCGCCATCCCGGCCCACCTAAAGGTATTCCTGGACAGCCCCATGGCCGTCAGCACCACCGGGCTGTACCGACACCACCTGGGCGAGCACCGCCTGGACGCGCGCCAGGTGAACACGCTGGAGCACGGCGCCACCATGGTGCAGACACCGGAGCAATCCAAAGGCCTGGCGCGTCTGCATGGCCCAAGGGTGATCCTGGCGGCCAGTGGCATGGCGACAGGCGGGCGTGTGCTGCACCACCTGGCACTGCACGCGGGTGACCACCGCAACATGATCATCCTGACGGGCCACCAGGCGCCCGGGACCCGCGGCGGCCGCCTGGCCGAGGGAGAAAAGAGCATTCGCATCCATGGTCAGGATGTGGCGGTGCGCGCTGAAGTGGTGAAACTCAGCACCGCCTCGGCCCATGCCGATGGCAACCAGCTCGTCGCTTGGCTGCGTAGCATGGAACACGCGCCCGACCAGGTGTTTGTGGTGCATGGTGAGATGGCTGCGGCCGACCAGCTGCGCCAGCGCATCGGCCACGAACTGCGCTGTCGCGCAACGGTACCGGAACACGGCGCCACCCATTCCCTCTGAGCGTCTCACTCGCTGACGTCTGCACTGGAGACTAAGCCATGACTGAGAAACGCGAAAGCCTGGTCCCGCGCGGTGCTTCCTGCTGGTCCCCGGTGCTTACCACGTTCCCCTTGACTTGTCCGAGGCCCGACCCAGGGGAATACGGTCTCGCGAAGCGCGTGCGCCTACCGCAACGGCGGGACACCCCGGCGCCGCAGTTCCACCCACACCATGGCAAGGACTGCGATGGCCAGCAGCAGCTTGCCCCACTCCGACAATGTCGGAATGGACGCTGTGCCGACCAACACAGGCACAACAGGATCATCAATAAACCCCAACGCGTTGTTGGTATCGCCAACCCCGTTGTCCGTCAACGAATAGCTGAAACTCTTGCGGTCAGCGCTCAGGGTTGCACCAGGCACCGAAAACCAGCTCGACACTGCGGCACCGGGGGTTGCGGGCCCGTACTTGTACAGGACGGTGTTGGCAGGAAAAGCCTGGTCATACGTCACCGTGATGGTGACCACCGCACCGGCACCGCAGTTTGTGGACTTGAACTGGAACGCGGCGCCCTGAGCGATGCCAATTCCAGGCACTCCATTTCCAACGCTGGAGGGAGGCACGAAATCCTGGCTGGCGAAGGTGCAGCCCACGCCGCCGCCGGTCATGCTTGCATTTGCACCGTTGGCGTAGGAGGTGAGGTTCGTGTTCTGCGTATTGTTGCTTTGGGTGGCGTTGAAAAAAAACATCACGCCCTGCGCGTTGTTGGAGCTGACGCCGACCAAGGTGTTCAACACCACGGACGTCTCATGACCGACGTTGACCGACGCGGCTGCGCGATTGGCAATCCCGGTAGCGCAGTTCGAAAAGATCGACTGCGCGATGTCGATGGATGCGCCGCTTGCGCCCGCATCGACCAGGAGGCAGTTTTGCGCGTAGCCGGAAACGTCAACGCGATCGAGCACGACACGGGCGTTGGACGCCACCCGGATCCCGTTCTTGCCTACGCCACCGAAGCCATTGAGCCGCACATTGCGCAAGATCACCTGGCCCGCCGTAGGCAGATTGATCACGATGGAGTCACTCGAACTCACCCCGCCAAAAGCAGCCACCGTCCCGCCACCGCCATCAATGGTGATGGGCTTCGTGATGGTCAGCGTTGACGGCGCTATGACGTCGGTACTGCCATCCAGCGCTGCAGGGTCCAGAACACTGATTTCACCGCCCGACGCCGTTTTGGACAGTGCCCCGGCCACCGTCAGGCACGGCGCCGTGCGTGAGCACGGATTCGCATCGTCCCCTACGCCAGAGACCCAGGTACGGTCAGCCTGGGCATGGACTCCGCCCACCGCCAGCAAAAGCCAGGCAGCGAGCCACCAGGCCCGCCACCGCAAAGCGCACATTGGATTCATGGCCTCCTCCAAACCTGAGTGGGTCACCTGTTGGAGGCCGTGCCGGTAAAGACACCATTGGTGGTGTTGCCCTGGACCTGGTTATTTCCAAAGCTCGTCAAATTGCCTGTGCTGGTCGTTGTCACAGGCTTTTGCGGAGTACCGTCTGTGGTCTCGACTGCAGTGGACAACCCCAGAGCGTTGCCGAACACCGTAGAGTTGGCCACCTGCACCACCGCCCCCGATCCTGTGGACGTAATACCCGACACTTGGTTGAAGATCATGCGGGACCGCTCCACAGACACCGACGCCGGATTGTTCCCGCCCGGCTGGCTGGCAACAAACACGCCGTGCCCGTTGTTGCTCAACGCGCTGTCCAGCACCTCCACCAGCACGGTGGCCGAGGGCGACGAGGCATTAGGCACCACGAGCAGCCCGGCCCCGGAGAAATTGTCCACCCGCACGTTTTGCAGCCGCAGGCTTCTTCCGCTGTTAACACGAACACCGTGCGTGCCCAATGTGGGGCCCGCGCCGTTGATGGTCAGGTTTCGCAGTACCACGTTGTCAGTGGCGCCCGCGTTCACGATCACCCCAGTGGTGCCGCTGGCAAGAATACTTGCCACGATCCCGCCACCACCGTCGATCGTGATGGCCTTGGTGATTGTCACGGAGCCGTAGCCGCCTGGATCCAGCACGCTGATCTCGCCGCCCGCGGCGGTCTTGCTGATTGCTCCTGCAAACGTTTTGCATGGCGCGGTGCGCGAGCACGGGTTGGCGTCATCCCCTACGCCCGATACCCAGGTCCGTGTCGCCTGGGCCCACGATTGCGCAGGGGCTATCCACGCAGCAATACCCAAGACCACGGCACAGACCATGCTCCACCGTGCCCGCAACAATCCACCTGAAAAAACATTTCGCACCATTGGAATCTCCCACTCAGCGATAGCCCAGGGACAGCATCCGCCATCGACCCACAGTCGCGCGCTTATGCAGCCCAAGGTTTCGATTTCATCACAATTTTTTACAAAGGCAGTCGGAGAAATACACATCCCGGCCGCGTGCCATCGTCATCAGAGACCCCTCCCATCGCAAGCCACTCCCAAGTTTGTCATCGTGCCCTGCGTGCACAAACAAGAAAGTCCAATAAAATTTTGCACAGCCATCTATTTTCGAGATGCCTAGTAGTCCCTTCCTTCCATGAAAAGCTCAGAGCGCAGTTTCGCGCGCCGCATAGACCTGACCTCGCTGCAATTGTTTGTGGCGGTGTGCGAGCTGGGCAGCATCGGCCGAGCGGCGGAGCGGGAATTCATCGCGGCATCGGCCGTCAGCAAGCGGCTGTCGGACCTGGAAACCGCCGTGGACACGGCGCTGCTGTACCGCCACAGCCGGGGCGTGACGCTGACCCCGGCGGGCGAGAGCCTGCTGCACCATGCACGCACCGTGCTGTTTGGCCTGGAGCGCATGCAGGGCGAGCTGAGTGAATACGCCGACGGTGTGCGCGGCCATGTGCGCATGCACGCCAACATCTCGGCCATCTTCCAGTTTCTGCCCGAAGACCTGGGCGCGTTTGCTCGCCAGCACAGCCAGATCAAGATCGACCTGCAGGAGCACCTCTCTAGCGACGTGCTGCACGCCGTGCAGGAAGGCGCGGCGGACCTGGGCATCTGCAACGTGGGCATGGCCAGTGCGGGGGGCACCACCGCCCTGCAAAGCCGCCCGTACCGCGCGGATAGTTTGGTGCTTGTTGTGCCCTCTGGGCACGCCCTGTCTGCCCAGGCAGCTATCCATTTTGAAGAGGTGCTGGACTGGGACATCGTCGGCCTGCATGCCAACAGCAGCATCAGTCTGGCCATGCGCGCGGCCGCAGCCGCTGCTGGGCGCCCCCTGCGCCAGCGTATCCAGGTCACGGGGCTTGACGCCATGTGCCGCATGATCGACAACGGCCTGGGCGTGGGCCTGCTGCCCGACCGCGCGTTTGCGCTGATGCGCGGCGTGGGCAAGCTGCAGGCGGTGCCGCTGACAGACGCCTGGGCGCAGCGCGAGCTGCGGGTGGTGGCCCGCGACTTCGACGCCCTGCCCGTCACGGCGCGTTTGCTGGTGGAACACCTTGCTCCGCGCCCTGAGCCGGACTCGGCACAACCCGCCCCCGACACTAAAATCCAATCCCCCACCTGACAGCCCGAAAGCAGAAAGAAAGCACGCCATGGGACGCACGCTGTACGACAAGATCTGGGACGAGCACGTCGTCCACACCGAGGAAGACGGCACGTCCATCCTCTACATCGACCGGCACCTGGTGCACGAGGTCACCAGCCCGCAGGCGTTCGAAGGTCTGCGCGAGGCAGGGCGCAAGGTCTGGCGCATGAGCTCCATCGTCGCCACGGCCGACCACAACACCCCCACCACCGGCTGGGAACACGGTTATGACGGCATCACCGACCCGATCAGCAAGGAACAGATCACCACGCTGAACGACAACATCGCCACCATCACGCCCGCGGCTTTCTTCCCCTTCATGCACAAGCGCCAGGGCATCGTGCACGTGATCGGCCCCGAGAACGGCGCCACCCTGCCCGGCATGACGGTGGTGTGCGGCGACAGCCACACCAGCACGCACGGCGCGTTCGGCGCGCTGGCCCACGGCATCGGCACCTCCGAGGTCGAGCATGTGATGGCCACGCAGACCCTGCTGGCCAAGAAGGCCAAGAACATGCTGGTGCAGGTGGACGGCACGCTCGCCCCCGGCGTCACGCCCAAGGACGTGGTGCTGGCCATCATCGGCAAGATCGGCACGGCGGGTGGCACCGGCTACACCATCGAATTTGCAGGCTCTGTCTTCCGCGCCATGAGCATGGAAGGCCGCATGACGGTGTGCAACATGGCCATCGAAGGCGGCGCACGCGCGGGCCTGGTGGCGGTCGACGACAAGACCATCGACTACGTGAAGGGCCGCCCCCTGTCGCCCACGGGCGTGGAGTGGGACCAGGCCGTGGCGTACTGGAAGACGCTGCACTCCGACGCCGACGCGCAATTCGACACCGTGGTCAAGCTCGACGCGGCCGAGATCGTGCCGCAGGTCACCTGGGGCACCAGCCCCGAAATGGTGCTGGGCGTGGACGCCCGCGTGCCCGACCCCGACAAGGAAAAGGACGGCAACAAGCGCGGTGCCATCGAACGCGCGCTGACCTACATGGGCCTCACGCCGGGCAAGCCGATCAACGACATCACCATCGACAAGGTGTTCATCGGCAGCTGCACCAACAGCCGGATCGAAGACATGCGCGAAGCCGCCGCCGTGGTGAAGAACCTGGGCCGCAAGGTGGCCAGCAACGTGAAGCTGGCCATGGTGGTGCCCGGCTCGGGGCTGGTCAAAGAACAGGCCGAGCGCGAGGGCCTGGACCAGATCTTCAAGGCCGCCGGCTTTGAGTGGCGCGAGCCCGGCTGCAGCATGTGCCTGGCCATGAATGCCGACCGCCTGGAGCCCGGCGAGCGCTGCGCCAGCACCAGCAACCGCAATTTCGAAGGCCGCCAGGGTGCAGGTGGCCGCACCCACCTCGTCAGCCCCGCGATGGCTGCCGCCGCCGCCGTGCACGGCCACTTCGTGGACATTCGTCAATTTGCCTGATCGCCAACCTCCAAGGAGCCCATCATGAACAACAAGACTGTCGCCTTCATCGCTCTCGCGCTGGCTTTTGTGCTGGCCGGATGCAACACCGTCAAGGGCGTCGGCCAGGACGTGCAGCGCGCAGGCGGCGCCCTCGAGCGCGCAGCCAACAAGTAACGGCACGCCATGCAGAAATTCACCGTGCACAAGGGCCTGGTGGCCCCGATGGACCGCGAGAACGTCGATACCGACGCCATCATCCCCAAGCAGTTCCTCAAGTCGATCAAGAAGACGGGCTTTGGCCCCAACCTGTTTGATGAGTGGCGTTATTTGGACAAGGGCGAGCCCGGCATCCCCGAGAGCCAGCGCAAGCCCAACCCCGACTTCGTGCTGAACCAGCCGCGCTACCAGGGCGCCAGCATCCTGATCGCGCGCAAGAACTTTGGCTGCGGCTCCAGCCGCGAGCACGCGCCCTGGGCGCTGGACCAGTTCGGCTTTCGCGCCATCATCGCGCCCAGCTTTGCCGACATCTTCTTCAACAACTGCTTCAAGAACGGCCTCTTGCCCATCGTGCTGCCCGAGGCCACCGTGGCCCAGCTGTTCGACGAAGTGGCGGCCTTCCCGGGCTACCAGCTCACCATCGACCTGGAGCGCCAGGTGGTGGTGCGGCCGCAAGGCGAGGAGATCCCGTTCGACGTGATCGCCTTCCGCAAGTACTGCCTGCTCAACGGCTTTGACGACATCGGCCTGACCCTGCGCCAGTCGGACAAGATCAAGGCCTTTGAAGCGCAGCGCCTGGCCACCAAGCCGTGGCTGGCGCACACCATGGTGTCCTGAACCAAAATTTCAGGTCAAATTAGCCTTCAGCGCTTACTGGATAAGCGCTGACAGCTATCATTTTTGAAAAGCATTACGTCATGAAAATTGCAGTGTTGCCGGGTGACGGCATTGGCACCGAAATCGTCGCCGAGGCCGTCAAGGTCCTGGAAGTGCTGGACTTGAAGTTCGAGATGGAGTCCGCCCTGGTCGGCGGCACCGCCTACGAAGCCCACGGCCACCCGCTGCCCGAGTCCACCCTGAAGCTCGCCAAGGAGGCCGACGCCATCCTGTTCGGCGCCGTGGGCGACTGGAAGTACGACAAGCTTGACCGCCCCCTGCGCCCCGAGCAGGCCATCCTGGGCCTGCGCAAGAACCTGGGCCTGTTTGCCAACTTCCGCCCCGCCATTTGCTACGAGCAATTGGTGGGCGCATCGAGCCTCAAGCCCGAGCTGATTGCGGGCCTCGACATCCTCATCATCCGTGAGCTGACGGGCGACATCTACTTCGGCCAGCCCCGCGGCCGCCGCACTGCGGTGGACGGCCACTTCCCCGGCGCCGACGAAGCCTTCGACACCATGCGCTACAGCCGCCCCGAGGTGGAGCGCATCGCCCACGTCGCCTTCCAGGCCGCGCGCAAGCGCAACAAGAAGGTCACCAGCGTGGACAAGGCCAATGTGCTCGAAACCTTCCAGTTCTGGAAGGACGTGGTCACCGACGTGCACAAGGAATACCCGGATGTCGAACTGCAGCACATGTATGTGGACAACGCCGCCATGCAGCTCGTCAAGGCGCCCAAGGCGTTTGACGTGGTGGTCACCGGCAACATGTTCGGCGACATCCTGAGTGACGAAGCCTCGATGCTCACGGGCTCCATCGGCATGCTGCCCAGTGCCAGCCTGAACAGCAGCAACCAGGGCCTGTACGAGCCCAGCCACGGCAGCGCGCCCGACATCGCCGGCAAGGGCGTGGCCAACCCGCTGGCCACCATCCTGAGTGCGGCGATGATGCTGCGCTTCAGCCTGAACCAGGAAGCCGCCGCCCAGCGCATCGAGGCCGCCGTGCAAGCGGTGCTGGCCCAGGGCCTGCGCACGCCCGACATCTACAGCGACGGCACCACCAAGGTGGGCACGGCGCAGATGGGTGATGCGGTGGTGAAGGCGCTGTCGGCACAACAAGCGTAGCCCGACGCGGGAAGTCCAAGAAAGCGCCGCCGTTGCGGCGCTTTTTTCATGGAGCGCTGGCCTGCCGATCTCGGCCTGCGCCTCGCCCTCTGTCTCCAGAAAACATCGGAAAACCCTGGAACAGCGAGCAAAACCGGCGAAAAGCAGCTTGCACTCCGCGAGGCAGCTGCGCCACCAAGCTTATCCGCTACAATTGCGCCCTATGTTTGCCGCCCGCCCGTTCGTCCTGAACACCGCAACTGCCGCCCTGGCAGGCGTGGCTGTGCGCGCAATCACCACCAAAACCACGACCATTAAGGGCTGACCCAGCTCCGGTATCGTCGTGCGCCCTCCCTGGCCCTGACGAGCCGGGGCAGAAGTCAGTCCCGGTCGGGCACTGTTTCTTACACTGAAAAGGGGCGTTGAGATGAGCAAGTTGGTAGGGTTGGTCGGCTGGCGCGGCATGGTCGGCTCGGTCCTGATGGACCGCATGGAACAAGAGAAGGACTTCGATCTGATCGAACCCATGTTCTTCTCCACCTCGAACGCTGGCGGCAAGGCGCCCGCCCAGGCCAAGAACGAAACCACGCTGCAGGACGCGTTCAACATCGAGCAGCTCAAGCGCTGCGAGATCATCATCACGGCCCAGGGCGGCGACTACACCAACGAGGTCTACCCCAAGCTGCGCGCCGCGGGCTGGAACGGCCACTGGATCGACGCCGCGTCGGCCCTGCGCATGGACAAGAACGCGGTCATCGTGCTCGACCCGGTCAACATGCCCGTGATCAAGAACGCCTTGGCCAACGGCGGCAAGGACTGGATCGGCGGCAACTGCACCGTGAGCTGCATGCTGATGGGCGTGGGCGCGCTGTACAAGGCCGGTCTCGTCGAGTGGATGAGCACCCAGACCTACCAGGCGGCATCGGGCGGTGGCGCGCAGCACATGCGCGAGCTGCTCACGCAGTACGGCACGCTGAATGCCGAAGTCGCCGACCTGCTCCACGACCCCAAGAGCGCCATCCTGGAGATCGACCGCAAGGTCATCGCCAAGCAGCGCGCGCTGACCGGCGCAGAGACGGCCAACTTCGGTGTGCCACTGGGGGGCTCGCTGATTCCCTGGATCGACAAGGACCTGGGCAATGGCATGTCCAAGGAAGAGTGGAAGGGCATGGCCGAGACCAACAAGATCCTGGGCCAGGGCGAAGGATTCGACTCTGCCGCCGTGCCGGTGGACGGCTTCTGCGTGCGCGTGGGCGCCATGCGCTGCCACAGCCAGGCCCTGACCTTCAAGCTCAGGAAGGACGTGCCCCTGGCGGACATCGAAGCCATGATCGCTGCCGACAACGAGTGGGTGAAGGTGGTGCCCAACACGCGTGAGGCCACCATCCAGGACCTGACACCCGTGGCCGTCACCGGCACCATGACCATTCCCGTGGGCCGCATTCGCAAGCTGGCCATGGGCCCTGAGTATGTGGGCGCCTTCACGATCGGCGATCAGCTGCTGTGGGGCGCTGCCGAACCGCTGCGCCGCATGCTGCGCATCCTGCTGGACGCCTGACGGCCGACGGCCCAGCCCTGAAAAGCGCGCACGATCCACCAAGGTCGTGCGCGCTTTTTTGCAGCCAACGTCTTGACACACCCGGTTACGGGTCGTTGGCAATTGGCAACAATCAATTGCCCCAACTTGGGGCGACGAGCGGCCGCTCAAAGCTTCGGCGCTACCTCAGCTTGTCAGTGCAAAACATTGATGCTATGGTGCTTTTTACATATTTTCACGCGCCGGGGCGGGGATCAGACCATGAGAGAAACTGCACCGCTCGTCCGAGCCGCAAAAAATCCTAATCAGTTATTGGCAAACATGCATCGTTGGAAATTTTCTGCGCTCGCGGCTGCGGCCGTTGTGTCGGCCGGCTTTTATGCTGGTGACGCAGCCGCTCTGGCCCTGGGCCGCATCACTGTGCAGTCTGCCTTGGGCGAGCCTCTGCGCGCCGAGATCGACCTTCCCCAGATCACCCCCGCCGAAGCCGACACCCTGCGCGCCACAGCCGCTTCGCCAGAGACCTTCCGCGCGCAGGGAATGGAATACACGCAGACGATGAACAGCCTGCAGATCCAGCTGCAGCGCCGAGCAGACGGCACAGCGGTGCTGCGGCTGACCAGCGATCGCCCTGTGAACGAGCCTTTCCTGGACCTGGTGCTCGACGCCAACTGGGGCACGGGCCGCATCGTGCGCAGCTACACCATGCTGTTCGATCCGCCCTCGCTGCGCCGCCCGGCGCCTGCAGTCACGGCGTCGCCGCAGATCACGGCACCCGCAGCAGCCCAGCCAGCCCCCACCGCCCGCGCCGCAGCCCCCGCGCCGACCCCGGCCCCGGCACGCAGCGAAGTTGCAGCCGCGCCACCAGCCCCGCGCCCGGCAGCAGCACCCCGAGCGGCGCCGGCCGATGGCGTGACGGTTCAGGCCGGCGACACCGCAGGCCGCATTGCCAATGCCTACCGCCCCGCCGATGTGTCGCTGGACCAGATGCTGGTCGCGATGATGCGCGCCAACCCCGATGCGTTCATCCAGGGCAACGTGAACCGTCTCAAGGCCGGCGCCGTGCTGCAGATGCCCGACCAGGCTGCCGCACGCGCAACACCTGCCCCAGAAGCGCGGCAGATCATGTCCGCACAGGCGCGCGACTTCAACGAATTCCGCCGCAAGCTTGCGGGCGCAGCGCCCTCCACCGAGGTGGCCGCCGCACAGCGCTCGGCCACGGGTACCGTGCAGACCCGCGTGGAGGACCGCAAACCCGCCACCGCAGCACCCGACAAGCTCACCCTGTCCAAGGGCACCGTCACCGGCCAGAAGGCTGCGGAAGACCAGGTGGCCCGCGACAAGCAAGCCAGCGAAGCCGCCACGCGCATGGCCGAGCTGTCGAAGAACATCACGGATCTGAACAAGCTCGGCGCGGCCTCCGCCCCCTCGGGCGGTGCAGCGGCACCTGCGGCCGCCGGTGCCGCCAGCGCGCCGGCAGGCGTTGCCGTGCAAACGCCAGCCGTTCCCGCCACACCCACCGCACCGGCAGCCCCTGATGCGCCGGCATCCGCACCCGAAGCCTCCGCCAGTGCCCCTGGCGAGGCCACGCCCGCCGCCCAGGCGGCTTCCGAAGCCGCTTCTGCGCCTTCACCCGCCCCGGCTCCGGTGCCTGTCCCCGCACCTGTCCCCGCCGAGGAACCCGGCTTCATGTCGGGCCTGATGGACGACCCGCTGCTGCCCCTCGCAGGTGGCGGCTTGCTGGCCCTGTTGCTGGGCTACGGCGCCTACCGCGTTGTGCAGCGCCGCCGCCAGAACGCGGGCGTGGACAGCTCCTTCCTTGAAAGCCGCATCCAGCCCGATTCCTTCTTTGGCGCCAGCGGCGGCCAGCGTGTGGACACCGCCAACAGCGAAATGACCACAGGCTCGTCCATGGCCTACTCCCCCAGCCAGCTGGATGCCGGTGGCGATGTGGACCCCGTGGCCGAGGCCGACGTCTACCTGGCCTACGGCCGCGACCTGCAGGCGGAAGAGATCCTGAAGGAGGCGATCCGCCACAACCCGGCGCGGGTGTCGGTGTACGTCAAACTCGGCGAAATCTACGCCAAGCGCCAGGACCGCAAGGCCCTGGAGGCGGTGGCTGGCGATGTGTTCCGGCTGACCCAGGGCGAAGGCCCTGACTGGGCGCGCATCGCCGAGCTGGGCCGCGACCTCGACCCGGAAAACCGTCTGTACCAGCCCGGCGGACGCCCCGGCATGGGCGATGACGAGTACCCATCGCAACCCCCGGGCGGCTTCCCCAGCACCTACACGGGTGCGGCAGCCGGTGCCGGTGCCGGCGCTGCGGCAGCCGCGCTGCCACCCGACCTTGATCTCGACCTCGACCTCGACCTGCCCGACGATGCCCTGACCGATGCGCCGCCGGCGGCACCCGGTGGCTTTGCAGCCGCCGCAGCAGCCGCCGCCGCAGCGACACCCACCCCTGCGCAGGCCGACGACGACGAACCCGCAACGCTGCGTCCCGGCCTGGACCTGCCCGACGTGCCCGCCGCCGCAGACCCCGAGTGGAACGCACAGGACACATCGCCAAGCCCCATGGTGGCCCCGCCACCGGTGGCGGACCTGGATTTCCCGGTCGACGACCTGAGCATGGCACCTTCCGGCCCCATGCCGTTGTCCATGCACCCCAAGGACTCCAGCCCCATGGAATTCGACCTGGGCGAGCTGTCGCTGGACCTGAACGCGCCCTCCACCCCCATGGCGGCGCCCGCTGCCAAGGCGGCACCGGCGCCCGTGCCCGTGCTGGAAGACGATGCCGACGACGGCACGGCCGCCGCGCAGGACGACCCCCTGGCCACCAAGCTAGCGCTTGCCGAAGAATTCAACGCGATCGGCGATACCGACGGTGCGCGCACACTGGTCGAAGAGGTGGTGGCCGAATCCAGCGGCGCCCTGAAGACCCGGGCCCAGCGCATGCTGGCCGAACTGGGCTGATGCGAGCCCCCAAGCTGCGCAAGCGTTCGACAGCCTGCCCCGCCACCTTGCCCCGGGCCACCCCATGAGGGTGGCCTTGGGTGTGAGCTACAGCGGTAGCGCCTACAGCGGCTGGCAAAGCCAGCTGTCTGGCAACACCATTCAAGACAAACTCGAAGCGGCCCTGGGCCGCTTTGCTACGCACGCCGTCAGCACGCTGTGTGCCGGGCGCACGGACGCCGGGGTGCATGGCCTGATGCAGGTGGTGCACTTCGACACGCACCTGCAGCGGCCACCCGCGTCGTGGGTGCGCGGCACCAACACCTTCCTGCCTGCAGACATCGCCGTCCAGTGGGCTCAGGAGGTTCCGGACAGCTTCCATGCGCGCGGCAGCGCCGTGGCGCGGCGTTATGCCTACGTGCTGCTGCAGTCGCCCGTGCGCCCCAGCGTGGATGCGGGGCGTGTGGGCTGGGTCTACCGCCCGCTGAACCTTGCCGCCATGCGCGAGGCAGCCGGATTCTTGTTGGGCGAGCACGACTTCACCTCGTTCCGCGCGTCGGCCTGTCAGGCCAAGACCCCCGTGAAGACGCTGCAGCGCATCGACATCTCACAGCGCGGCCTGAGCGCGCCCCACCCGGAGCTGGGCTGGAGCCCCTGCTACTGGCGCTTCGAGTTCGAGGCCAACGCCTTCCTGCATCACATGATCCGCAACATCATGGGCTGCCTGATCACCGTGGGCCAGGGCGACCAGCCACCCGAGTGGATGCAGCAGGTGCTGCAGGCGCGTTCGCGCAAGGTGGCGGCCCCCACGTTCTCGCCGGACGGGCTGTACTTTCAAGGCCCCGTCTACCGCCCCGAGTGGGGCTTGCCCGAGCGCACGGCTGCGTATGATTGGCTGCCATGACAGCCACCGCCCCTGCCCAGCCCGCCCTCCCCTCGACCCGAACGCGCATCAAGATCTGCGGACTCACGCGCGAGCAGGACGTGGATGCGGCCGTTGCGGCCGGGGCCGACGCGCTGGGCTTCGTGCTGTACGCGCCCAGCCCCCGAGCCGTCACGGTGGAACGCGCAGCCCAGCTGGCCCGGCGCCTTCCGCCCTTCGTCACGCCCGTGCTGCTGGTAGTCAATGAATCTGCTACCAATGTGATAGCTGCCAGCGCTTTGATACCAAGCGCTACCATCCAATTTCATGGTGATGAATCCCCCGAGGACTGCTGGAATGCCACCGGGCAGGGCGCGCGGCCCTACCTGCGCGCGGCGCGGATTCCCCTGGGTGACGGTGCGGCGCAGTTTGACCTCGTAAAATACGCGCTCGATTATTCCCACGCCCAGGCCATCCTGCTCGACGCCCATGTCGAAGGTTATGGCGGCGGCGGCAAGGCATTCAATTGGTCACTCCTTCCACCAAGCGTCGGCTCTCACCTCGTTTTGTCTGGTGGACTCACGCCTGCAAACGTGACCGATGGCATTTTGCAAGTCCGCCCGCGTTGCACCACGCTGGCGGTTGATGTGAGCTCCGGCGTCGAAGCCGATGGCCCGGATGGCAAACCCATCAAGGGCATCAAGGACGCCGACAAGATCCAACGCTTCGTAGCCGCCGTGCGCGCGGCCGACGCACAACTTGCAAAGAACCCGCATGAATTCCTATCAGCAACCTGATGCTTCGGGCCATTTCGGCTCCTATGGCGGCAGTTTCGTCAGTGAAACCCTCACCCACGCGATTGCCCAGCTGCGCGAGGCCTACGCCCGCTACCAGAACGACCCCGAGTTCCTCGCGGAATTCGAATACGAACTCAAGCACTTCGTGGGCCGCCCTTCGCCCGTGTACCACGCGGCGCGCACCAGCCGCGAACTCGGCGGCGCGCAGATCTACCTCAAGCGCGAAGACCTCAACCACACCGGCGCCCACAAGATCAACAACGTGATCGGCCAGGCGATGCTGGCCAAGCGCATGGGCAAGCCGCGCGTGATTGCCGAGACGGGCGCGGGCCAGCACGGTGTGGCCACGGCCACCATCTGCGCGCGCTACGGGCTGGAGTGCGTGGTCTACATGGGCAGCGAAGATGTCAAGCGCCAAAGCCCCAACGTGTTCCGCATGAAGCTGCTGGGCGCCACTGTGGTGCCGGTCGAGTCGGGCAGCAAGACGCTGAAAGACGCGCTGAACGAGGCCATGCGCGACTGGGTGGCCAATGTGGACAACACCTTCTACATCATCGGCACCGTCGCAGGCCCGCACCCCTACCCCATGATGGTGCGCGACTTCCAGAGCGTGATTGGCAAGGAATCCATCGAACAGATGCCCCCCATGCTGGCCGCGCAGAAGATTGCCGCAGAGCAGCCCGATGCCGTGATCGCCTGCGTGGGCGGCGGCAGCAATGCCATGGGCATCTTCCACCCCTACATCCCGTTTGAAAAGACGCGCCTGATCGGCGTGGAAGCCGCGGGCGAGGGCCTGGACAGCGGCAAGCATTCCGCCAGCCTGCAGCGCGGCAGCAGCGGCGTGCTGCACGGCAACCGCACCTTCATCCTGCAGGACGCCAACGGCCAGATCACCGAAACGCACAGCATCAGCGCGGGCCTGGACTACCCCGGCGTGGGCCCCGAGCACGCCTGGCTGCAGGAGATCGGCCGCGCCGAATACGTGGGCATCACCGACCAGGAGGCGCTGGCCGCCTTCCACTTCCTGTGCCGCACCGAAGGCATCATCCCCGCGCTTGAATCGAGCCACGCGTTTGCCTATGCGATGAAGCTGGCCAAGACCATGCGCCCGGACCAGTCCATCCTGGTCAACCTCTCGGGCCGGGGCGACAAGGACATCGGCACCGTGGCCGACCTGTCGGGTGAGGATTTCTACGACCGGCCGTCCATGCGCGGCCTGACTGTCAAGGGCGCCGCAGGAGACGCCAAGCCATGAGCCGCATTGCCACCACTTTCGAACAGCTGAAGGCCCAGGGCCGCAAGGCGCTGATCCCCTACGTCACCGCAGGCTTCCCGTTTGCCGACATCACCCCCGCGCTCATGCACGGCATGGTCGAGGCCGGTGCCGACGTGATCGAGCTGGGCGTGCCCTTCTCCGACCCCATGGCCGACGGCCCGGTGATCCAGAAGGCCGGTGAAAAGGCGCTGGGCCTGGGCGTGGGCATGGTGCAGGTGCTCGACCACGTGCGCGAATTCCGCAAGCGCAACAGCACCACGCCCGTGGTGCTGATGGGCTATGCCAACCCCGTGGAGCGCTACGACCAGGTCCATGGTGAGGGCGCCTTCGTGCGCGACAGCGCCGCTGCAGGTGTCGACGGCGTGCTGATCGTGGACTACCCGCCCGAGGAGTGCGAAGCCTTCGCCGCCAGCCTGCGTGCGCACGGCATGGACCTGATCTTCCTGCTGGCCCCCACCTCGACCGACGAGCGCATGGCCCAGGTGGCGCGCGTGGCCAGCGGCTACGTGTACTACGTCTCGCTCAAGGGCGTGACCGGTTCGGGCGCACTCGACACCGCGGCCGTGGAGCAGATGCTGCCGCGCATCCGCCAGCATGTGCACATCCCCGTGGGTGTCGGATTCGGCATCCGCGACGCGGCCACGGCCCAGGCCATCGGCCGCGTGGCGGACGCGGTGGTCATCGGCAGCCGCATCATCCAGCTGATCGAAGACCAGGAGCACGCCAAGGTCGTGCCCCTGACCATCGACTTCCTGCGCGGCATCCGCAAGGCGCTCGATACCGCCCCCAACGCATAATGCAGCCCGGCGCGGCCCCACCGGGCTGCGCCACTTCAAGGAGAACACCATGTCCTGGCTCGAAAAACTTCTGCCCTCCAAGATCCAACAGACCGACCCGACCGAGCGCCGCCAGGTGCCCGAGGGCCTGTGGACCAAGTGCCCGAGCTGTGAAACGGTGCTCTACAAGACCGACCTGGAGCAAAACCAGAACGTCTGCCCCCACTGCAGCCACCACCACCGCATTGGCGCCCGCGCCCGCTTGAACGCGTTTCTGGACGCCGAAGGCCGCTACGAGATCGGCCAGGAAGTACTGCCCGTGGACGCCCTCAAGTTCAAGGACAGCCGCAAATACCCCGAGCGCCTGAAGGAAGCCCTGGAAAACACCAGCGAGACGGATGCCCTCATCGTCATGGGCGGCGCGGTCAAGAGCATCAACGTGGTGGCGGCCTGTTTTGAATTCGACTTCATGGGCGGCTCCATGGGCTCCGTGGTGGGCGAGCGCTTCGTGCGCGGCGTGGAGACCGCCATCGAGCAGAAGGTGCCCTTCATCTGCTTCACCGCCACGGGTGGCGCGCGCATGCAGGAAGGCCTGCTCAGCCTGATGCAGATGGCCAAGACCAACGCCGCCCTCACCCGTCTGGCCAAGAAGGGCCTGCCCTACATCAGCGTGCTCACCGACCCGACCATGGGTGGCGTCTCCGCCGGCTTTGCCTTTGTGGGCGACATCGTGATCGCCGAACCCAAGGCGCTGATCGGCTTTGCCGGCCCGCGTGTGATCGAATCCACTGTGCGCGTGACCCTGCCCGAGGGCTTCCAGCGTGCCGAATTCCTGCAGACCAAGGGCGCGGTCGACTTCATCTGCGACCGCCGCGAGCTGCGCAATACCGTGGCCAGCAGCCTGGCCATGCTGCAGCGCCTGCCGGCCGACGCGGTGATGTAGGCCCTCCGCGAGAGCGGTGGTCTGGAACGGCGCCCGCGATGGCGCCGCTTCTTTTTTGATAGCTATCAACGCTTACCAGATAAGCGCTGAAGCGATATTTTGCAGAAAAATTCGCTGGCTCAGCCTCCGGCGCAGGCACCAAGGTGCCGCCGGCGGTTCAGGCGGATCAACGGGTTACCGCATCACCCCGCCCTGCAGGTGCCCCAGCACGATCATCGCCACCTGCAGCAGCACCAGCACCACCAGGGGCGACAGGTCGATGCCGCCCAGGAGCGGGATGATGCGGCGAAACGGCCGCAGGATGGGCTCGCACAGGCGGGTGATCACGTCGGCCAGCGGCGAGCGGGCCTGCACCCACGACAGCACGGCGTAGACGATCAGCAGGCCCATGAGCCCCGACACCGCCACGCGCGCCAGGCCGAAGAGGGCCAGCCAGGGCAGCCAGGCCCAGGCCGATGCCGCACCCAGCAGCAGCGTGAGCAAAAAATACTGCGCCAGCTGCAGCAAGACCGCTGCCACCAGGCTGGACATGTCCCAGCGGCCCACGGGGCGGATCACCCGGCGCAGGGGCATCACGATCCAGTCGGTCAACGCAAAGATCAGCCCGCCCACGGGGTTGGAAAACGAAATGCGCTGCCACTGCATGTACAGCCGAAGCAGGCAGGCGCCGGTGAGCAGGCCCCCGACGACGTCGAGCAGGAATGAGGCGATCTGATAGAGCATGGGCAGGACAAAAGCAAGGGCGCGCCGCGAAAGCGGGCAGCATCATGGGATGATAGCGGGCCAAGGCGTTTCCGATTCCATGACCCAACCCCTCACCCTGACGTCCCTGCCCCTGTTTCCGCTCGGTTCCGTGCTGTTTCCTGGCGGCGTGCTGGCGCTGCGCGTGTTCGAGGTGCGCTATCTCGACATGGTGCGCAAATGCCAGCAGGCGGGCGCGCCGTTTGGCGTGGTGTCGCTCACGCAGGGCAGCGAGGTGCGCCAGGCCGGCGCGCCGGACGAGCAATTCAGCGATGTGGGCACGCTCGCCATCATCGAGCAGCTCGACACGCCGCAGCCCGGGCTGATCACGCTGCAATGCCGTGGCAGCCAGCGCTTTCGCATCACCCAGCGCAGCCACCTGCCCCACGGCCTGTGGATTGCCGACGTCGGCCATCTGGACGACGATCTGCCCGTGCCGGTTCCGGCAGACCTGCGCAACGCCGCCACGGCCCTCGCCCAGGTGCTGCACACGCTGCGCCAGCGCGACCCGGATGCCGCCCTGGCGGCCGCCCCCACACCCGCGCAGCTGGACGACTGCGGCTGGGTGGCCAACCGGTGGTGCGAGCTGCTGCCGGTGCCGCTGGCACTCAAGCAGCGGCTGATGGAGCTGGACAACCCGCTGGTGCGGCTGGAACTGGTGGGCGACGTGCTGGAGCGCACGGGGATTGCGCCTTCTCCATGACCTGCTGCCCCTGCCCCGCAACGCCCACCGCCCCTTCGCCACGCGCACGCCCATGCTGAGCCGCATCCTGGGTTGGTCCCGCGCGGCCAAGCGCCTCGTGGTGGTGGTGCTGGATGTGTTCATGGGCGTGGCTGCCATGTGGCTGGCCTTCACGCTGCGGCTCGAAACCCCGCACTGGCCGCAGGGCAAGCAGTGGGTGGTCTACCTGCTGGCGCCCGCGCTCGCGTTCCCCGTGTTCGCCAAGCTGGGGCTGTACCGCGCCATCTTTCGCTACAACGGGCTCACGGCCCTCATCACCACCGGCCGGGCCGTGGCGATCTATGGCGCGCTGCTGGCCGTGTGCGTGCTGGCGGCGCAGTGGGAGGGTGTGCCCCGCAGCGTGGGCATTCTGCAGCCGCTGCTGTTCATGCTGCTGGTGGGCGCCAGCCGCGCTTTGGGCTGGCTGGTGCTGGCCGGGCGCAGCCGCAATGCGGCGTATCGCCTGATGATCTATGGCGCGGGCAGCGCGGGCGCGCAGACGGCGGCCGGCCTGGGCAGCATGCGGCAGTACCAGCTCAAGGGCTTTGTCGACGACGACGCCACCAAGATCGGCCGCAGCATCAACGGCGTGCGGGTGTATGCGGCGCGGGCGCTGCCCGACGTGGTGCGGCGCCTGGCCGTCACCGACGTGCTGCTCGCCCTGCCCAGCGCCACGCGCGAGCGGCGGCGCGAGATCATCGAAAGCCTGCGCGACCTTCCCGTGCGCATCCGCACCCTGCCCGGCCTGTCGGACCTGGCCAGCGGGCGCGTCACCTTCACCGACTTCCAGGACCTGGAGATCGAGGACCTGCTGGGACGCGCACCCGTCGCCCCCGACCCCGGGCTGCTGGGCCGCAACCTGGCCGGCACCGTGGTGCTGGTGACGGGCGCCGGCGGCAGCATCGGCAGCGAGCTGTGCCGCCAGATCGTGCGCGAAGGCCCCACCCGGCTGCTGCTGGTGGACCACAGCGAATACGCGCTCTACACCATCCACCACGAACTGCAGGCCCTGGCACTTCAGGGCGAGCACGCCTGCGAGCTGGTGCCCCTGCTCGCCAGCGTGACGCATGCCACGCGCATGCTCGAGATCTGCCGCGCGTACCGCCCGGCCTCGATCTACCACGCAGCGGCCTACAAGCACGTGCCCATGGTGGAGGCCAACGCCGGCGAAGGCGTGCTGAACAATGTGTTCGGCACCCTGCAGATGGTGCAGGCGGCGATCGAGTCCGGCGCCCGGCACTTCGTGCTGATCTCCACCGACAAGGCGGTGCGGCCCACCAACATCATGGGCGCCAGCAAGCGCGTGGCCGAGATGGTGCTGCAGGCGATGGCCGCCAGCGCCCCACCAACGTTTGAAAGCAGCGGTGCGGCAAGCCCCCCCTTGCCACACCCGGGCCGCACGCGCCTGTCCATGGTGCGCTTTGGCAACGTGCTGGGCTCCAGCGGCAGCGTGATCCCGCTGTTCCACAAGCAGATCGCCGCGGGCGGGCCCGTCACCGTCACGCACCCCGAAGTCACCCGCTATTTCATGACCATTCCCGAGGCCGCCCAGCTGGTGCTGCAGGCCGGCGCGATGGCCGAGGGCGGGGACGTGTTTTTGCTGGACATGGGCGAGCCGCTGCAGATCGTGGACCTGGCGCGGCGCATGGTGGCCCTCTCGGGCCTCACGGTGCAGGACGACGACCACCCCGAGGGCGACATCGAGATCGTGTTCACCGGCCTGCGGCCCGGCGAGAAGCTGTACGAAGAACTGCTCATCGGCGACAACCCCCTGCCCACGGCCCACCCGCGCATCCTGCGCGCGCGCGAGGAATACCTGCCCTGGGCCGTGCTGCAACAGCAGCTGGCCGCGCTGAAAGAAGCCGTGGACCGGGGCGACCGCAGCGCCATCACCGCGCTGCTGCATCAACTGGTGCCGGGCTACCACCCCGAGCCCCACAGCGAGCCATGAAGCCCGGCATGCTGCGGGCCACGCTGACCCTGCTGACGGGCAGCGCGGCGGCCCATGCCATACCGCTGCTGCTGGGCCCGGCCCTCACCCGCCTGTACGCGCCCGAGGCGTTCGGGCAGTTCGCACTGCTCTGGGCCATCGCCACCAACATCGCGGTCGTCGGCTGCGCGCGCTATGAGTTTGCACTGCCGCTGGAATCCGAAGAGCCCCGCGCAGCAGAGCTGATGGCGCTGTGCGCGCGCATCCTGCTGGCCGTGACGGCCGCATCGGCCGCCGTGGGGCTGGGCCTGCACCTGGCGCGTGGCCTGCCCCTGGCCTGGGCCCTGCCCGCCGCCGTGCTGGCGGGCGGGGCCGTGCAATGGCTCACGATGTGGGCCACACGGTCGCGCCACTTCGGCCTGCTGGCCGCCGCGCGCCTGGTGCAACACGGCGGGGGCGCGGGGCTGCAGCTGGGGCTGGGCGCCCTGTCGGCAGGCCCCGCGGGCTTGGTGCTGGGCGCCACGGCGGGTGGCCTGCTGGCGGCGTGCGTGCTGGCGCGCCCGGCACCCACCGGCGGCTGGGCGGGGCTGTGGCGGCAGCCCGCAGCGCGCCTGAAGGCCATGGCGCAGCGCCACCGCGATTTTCCGTGGCTCAACACGCCCCACGCCTTCCTGGGTGCGCTGCAAGACACGCTGACCCTGGTGCTGCTGGCCGCGTGGACCGGCGACGCCGCCGCCGGCTACTGGGCCCTGGCCATGCGCTACCTCAAAGCCCCAGCGACGCTGATCGGGGGTGCACTGTCGCAGTCCCTCTACCCCCACCTGCTGCAGACCCGCACGGCAGTGCAGGCGCGCGCCCTGGTGCGCAGAACCATGCTGCTGCTGGCCGCCATCGCGGCGCCGCTGGCGGCCGTGCTGGGGCTGGGCGGCCCGCAGTTGTTTGCCTGGGCCTTTGGGGAACAATGGGCGCCCACGGGGCCGCTGGCGCGCGCCCTGGCGCTGTACATTGCGCTGCACTTCATCGCCTCGCCGCTCGCCGTGGTGACGATGGCCTGGCGCGCACAGGCCTGGGCGCTGCGGCTGGCGCTGGTGGGGCAGGTGGCGTTCTTCGCCGGGCTGCTGGGCGGGCTGGCCTATGGGGGGCTGGAAGGCGCGGGCTGGGGCGTTTCGATCAGCATGCTGGCCTACTTCGCCTGGTATTTCCGCGCACTCGCCACATGGAAGGACATTCCGCATGAGAGCCTGGCTTAACCGCTGGCGCCGCCGCGTGTGGCAGGCGCTGTTCTACCGCATGGTGTTTGGCGAAAGCACAGCCCAAGGCCTGCCGCTGCCGCACACACGCATTGCGCCCAGCACCTGCATCGAGGGCGAAGACGGCCTCACGCTGGCCGACCATGTGTTCATCGGCCATTTCAACTTTCTGGACGCCGCCGGGGGCCTCACCATCGACGAGGGCGCGCAGATCACCAACTTCGTGAGCGTGGTCACCCACAGCTCGCACCGCGCCGTGCGGCTGATGGGCCGCAGCTACGCTACGCACGCCGGGCCTGCAGCGCAGCGGCCCGGCTACCTGCAGGCGCCGGTGCACATCGGCGCCTATGCCTTCATCGGCCCGCACAGCCTGATCGAAGCGGGCAGCCGCATCGGCAAGGGCGCCGTGGTGTGCGCCTATGCCCAGGTGCGCGGCGCGGTGCCGGACTTCGCCATCGTGGCCGGGCAACCGGCGCGTGTGGTGGGCGACGTGCGCACGCGCGACGCCGCCCTGCTGGCGCAGCACCCTGAAATGGCAGCGCACTACGCAGCCTGGGCGGATGAACTGCCCCCTGCCCCATCCACGCCCACAGAAACGCCGTGACGCCGCACAACCCGCACCTCTGCCTGCTGGGCGACGCCACCAGCCCGCACATCCAGCGCTGGGCGCGCGAGATGCTGGCGCGCGGCTGGCGCGTGTCGCTCATCACCGCGCGGCCCGCGCCCATCGACGGCGTGCACCAGCAGGTGCTGCGCCCGGTGCGCCGCTCGGCCCAGTGGCTGCTGCGCGCGGGCGAGGCCCGCCGCGCCATTGCGGCCCTGGCGCCCGACATCGTGCACGCGCACTACACCACGTCCTACGGCTACCTGGGTGCCCGCGCGGGGCGGCGCCCGCTGGTGATGACCGCCTGGGGCAGCGACCTGCTGGTGACGCCCCACACCGCCCCGTGGATGCGCTGGCTCACGGCCTGGACCTTGCGCCGCGCCGATCTCATCACCGGCGATTCTGAAAGCCTGGTGGATGCGGCGCGCAGCTACCAGCCCGCAGCGCCCGTGCACTGCATCCACTGGGGCGTGGAGCTGGCGCGCTTTGCGCCGGTGCCGTGGCAGGACAAGCCCGGCTTCGAGATCGTGAGCCTGCGCTCGTGGGAGCCCATCTACAACATCCCCACCCTCATCGACGCCGTGGCCCGGCTGCGCGAGCAGCACCCGAGCCTGCCGCTGCACCTGCACCTGCTGGGCGGCGGCTCGATGGAGGCACCGTTGCGCGCGCAGGTGGCAGCGCGCGGCCTGCAAGCGGTGGTGAGCTTTCATGGCCGCCTGGACGATGCAGGCATGGCCCGCGTGCTGGCGCGCTGCAAGGTGTCGGTGTCGGTGCCCACGCAGGACGCCACCTCGGTCTCGGTGCTGGAGAGCATGGCCTGCGGCCTGGCCGTGGTGGCCACGCAGCTGCAGGCCAACGCCCAGTGGCTGCAGCCCGATGGCCTGGTGCCCGCGCAGGACAGCGCCGCCCTGGCCCGCGCCCTGGCCCACCTCGCGCACGATGGCGCTGCCGCCGAGGCCACCGGCCAGCGCAACGCCGCGCTGATCCAGCGCGAGGGCGACCGCCGCCAGCAGATGGACCGCATGGACGCTCTGTACCGAGAGCTGCTGCAGGCCCGGGCCGCCAGCGCCAGCAAAACTTCAAGCAAAATCAGCCGCTAGCGCTTATCCATGAAGCGCCGACAGCTACACAAATAATAGCAATCACCCATGTTCATCCATCCGCCTGACCCTCGCTGCCTGAGCGTCATCGCGCCCTGCCGCAACGAGGCGGCGCACATCGACGCGTTCTGCGACAGCGCGCTCGCTCAGCAGCTGCCCGCTGGCTGGCACATGGAAGTGCTGGTGGCCGACGGCTGCAGCGACGACGGCACGCGCGAGCGCCTGCAGCAGCGCTGCGCGGCCGACCCGCGCCTGCGCTGGGTGGACAACCCGGGCCGCATCGTCTCCACCGGGCTCAACGCCTGCCTGCGCGAGGCGCGCGGCAGCGTGATTGCGCGGCTGGATGTGCACACCCGCTTTGCGCCCGACTACCTGGCCCAGTGCCTGGCGGCGCTGGACCGCACCGGCGCCGACAACGTGGGCGGCCCCTGGGTGGCCGAGGGCGTGGGCACCGTGGGCCAGGCCATTGCCGCCGCGTTCCAGAGCCGCTGGGTGGTGGGCGGCGCCCGCTCGCGCGACACCGGGTACGAAGGGACGGTGGACACGGTCTACCTGGGCTGCTGGCCCCGCGCCACGCTGGAGCGCTTTGGCGGATTTGACGAGGCCCTGGTGCGCAACCAGGACGACGAACACAACCTGCGCCTGCGCCTGGGCGGCGCGCGCATCTGGCAGAGCCACCGCATCCGCTCGCACTACCGCCCGCGCAGCTCGCTGCGGCACCTGTTTGCCCAGCAGCGGCAATACGGCTACTGGCGCCCGTTTGTGATGCGCAAGCACGGCCAGCCGGGCTCGGTGCGGCAGCTGGTGCCTGCGGTGTTCGTGGCCGCACTGCTGGGCAGCCTGCTGCTCGCACCCTGGGCGGCCCTGCCGCTGGCCGCCCTGCTGGGCGCCTATGGCACCTACCTGGGCGCCGTCAGCGTGCAGGCAGCGCTCGCCAGCGGCCACCTTGCCGCCCTGCCCTCGCTGCCGGTGGTGATTGCCGCCTACCACCTGGCCTATGGCCTGGGCACCTGGCGCGGCCTGTGGGACGTGCTGCGCGGCCAGGCCCCGTCGACGCAGTTTGCGCGCATGACACGATGAGCCCAGCCCTCCCGCCCACCCCCGAGCCCCAGGCCGTGGCCGCGCGTTATGCCCGGCGCGATGCCGCGCAGGACGCACAGCGCTACAGCCTGTATGCCAGCGCCTCGGCCCTGCAGGCGCAGCAAGAGCGCCTGCGCACCCTGCGCCGCCTGTGGCAGGCCCATGGCTGGCACAGCCTGGCGGGCGTGGCGATCACCGAGGTGGGCTGCGGCAGCGGCGGCAATCTGCACGACCTGGTCCGGCTGGGGGCCGACCCCGCCCGGCTGCACGGCCTGGAGCTGCTGCCCGAGCGCGCCGCGCAGGCCCGCGAGCGCCTGCCCGCCGCCGTGCGCATCACCGCAGGCGACGCGCTGCAGGCCGCCATCGCACCCGGCAGCCAGCAGGCCGTGCTGGCCTTCACCCTGTTCAGCTCGGTGCTCGATGCGGCCTTCCGCGCGAGCCTCGCGCAGCAGATGTGGCAGTGGGTGGCGCCCGGCGGTGGCGTGCTGGTGTACGACTTCACCGTGAACAACCCGCGCAACCCGGACGTGCAGGGTGTGCCGCTGCGCGAAGTGCAGCGGCTGTTTCCACAAGCGCAGATCACCTCACGCCGCCTCACGCTGGCTCCGCCGCTGGCGCGCCGCCTGCCTGCGGCGCTGCTGGGCCCCACCGCCGCGCTGCTGCCGGTCATCGTGCCCATCGCGCGCACCCACCGGCTCAGCTGGGCGGTCAAACCTTTTTCGCAGCCTTCTTCATCATGAAAATCACCGTCATCGGCACGGGCTATGTCGGGCTGGTCACCGGCGCCTGCCTGGCAGAAATGGGCAACCACGTGGTCTGCCTCGACCGCGACGCCGCCCGCATCGCCACGCTGCAGCAGGGCGGCATCCCCATTCACGAGCCGGGCCTGGCCGACCTAGTGCGGCGCAACGCCCAGGGCGCGCGCCTGTCCTTCACCACCGACGTGGCAGCGGCCGTGGCCCATGGCAACGTCGTCTTCATCGCCGTGGGCACGCCGCCGCAGGAAGACGGCTCAGCCGACCTGCAGCACGTGCTGGCCGCCGCCCAGGCCGTGGGCGAGCACATGGGCGGCTACAAGCTCATCGTGAACAAGAGCACCGTGCCCGTGGGCACGGCCGAGCAGGTGCGCGGTGTGCTGGAGCGAGCACTCGCAGCGCGCGGACTGCCCCCCGATTTTTCGGTGGTGTCCAACCCCGAGTTCCTGAAGGAAGGCTCGGCCGTACAGGACTTCATGCGCCCCGACCGCGTGGTGGTGGGCAGCGACGACGAGCGCGCCACGGCCTTGATGCGCACGCTCTACGCCCCCTTCATGCGCAACCGCGAGCGCCTGGTCGAGATGGACGTGCGCAGCGCCGAGTTCACCAAATACGCCGCCAACGCCATGCTGGCCACGCGCATCAGCTTCATGAACGAGCTGGCGCTGCTGGCCGAGAAGCTGGGGGCCGACATTGAAAACGTGCGCATCGGCATCGGCTCGGACCCGCGCATCGGCACGCACTTTCTGTATGCGGGCACGGGCTACGGCGGCTCGTGCTTTCCCAAGGACGTGCGGGCGCTGATCCGCGCGGGCGACGCTGCGGGCCAGCCGCTGCAGATTCTGCAGGCCGTGCAGGCGGTGAACGAGCGGCAAAAGCGCGTGCTGGTCGACAAGATCGTGGCCCGCTTCGGCCCCCAGCTGCAGGGCCGCCGCTTTGCGCTGTGGGGCCTGGCCTTCAAGCCCGGCACCGACGACATGCGCGAAGCGCCCAGCCTGACGGTGATCGAGCAGCTGCTGGCGCGCGGCGCCGAAGTGGTGGCGTATGACCCCGAGGCCATGGCACAGGCGCAAGCCGCCCTGGGGGCCCGCGCCCATCTGCACTACGCACCGCACGCCGCCGCCGCGCTGGAGGGTGCCGATGCGCTGGTCATCGTCACCGAATGGAAGGAATTCCGCAGCCCCGACTTCGCGCATCTGGCGGCCACGCTCAAGCACCCCGTGGTGTTCGACGGACGCAACCTGTTCGACCCTGCCACCCTGCGGCAGGCAGGCATCGACTACCACCCCATCGGCCGCGAGCCCATCGCGCCACAGCACCCATGACTGCACCGGCACCCGCTTCTCTTCCCTTCCTGCCCTTCGCCCGCCCCGACATCGGCGACGCCGAAATTGCCGCCGTCACCGAAGCCCTGCGCTCGGGCTGGGTGACCACCGGCCCCGTGGCCCAAAAGTTCGAGGCCGCCTTCACCGATTACCTGGGCGGCGGCCTGCACAGCTTGGCCGTGAACTCGGCCACGGCCGGCCTGCACCTGGCGCTGGAGGCGCTGGGCATCGGGCCCGGCGACGAGGTCATCGCACCCACGCTCACTTTCACCGCCACGGTGGAGGTGGCGCGCTACCTGGGCGCCGACGCGGTGCTGGTGGACGTGGACCCGGTCACGCTGAACATGGACCCGGCCCGCGTGCGCGCCGCCATCACGCCCCGCACCAAGGCCATCGTGCCGGTGCACTACGGCGGCCTGGCGTGCGACATGGATGCGATCCTGGCCATCGCGCGCGAGCACGGCTTGAAGGTGGTGGAAGACGCGGCCCACGCGCTGCCCACCACCTGGCGCGGCACCCTGGTGGGGCAATTGCCGTCTGACGTGACGGTGTTCAGCTTCTACGCCAACAAGACCATCACCACCGGCGAAGGCGGCATGGCCGTGACCCGCGACGACGCTCTGGCCCAGCGCATGCGCGTGATGCGCCTGCACGGCATGAACCGCGATGCGTTCGACCGGTTCACCTCCAAGACCCCGGCGTGGTACTACGAGGTGGTCGCGCCCGGCTTCAAATACAACATGACCGATGTGGCCGCCGCCCTGGGCGTGGAGCAGCTCGCGCGGCTGCCGCAGTTCGTGCAGCGGCGCGAAGTTCTGGCCCGCCGCTACCACGCGGCACTCGCCCCGTTGCCGCTGGTGTTGCCGGCCACTGCGCCCGCTGGCGACCAGCACGCCTGGCACCTGTACGTGGTGCGGCTCGCGCCCGGCGCGCGCATCGGCCGCGACGACCTGATCCAGGGCCTGGCGGACCGGGGCATCGGCACCAGCGTGCACTACGTGCCCCTGCACCGCCACCCCTACTGGCGCGACCGCTATGGCCTCACGCCCGAACAGTTCCCCCATGCCGACGCGGCCTACCAGGCCATGGTCAGCCTGCCCCTGTTCACCGCCATGAGCGACGCCGACCAGGACCGCGTGATCGCGGCCCTGCACGCACTGCTGGGCGGCTGACGCCGAACGCATGCAGCACCCATGACCAAGCGGCTGTTCGACATTCTGTTTGCCGCCAGCGCACTGCTGGCGCTGGCGCCGCTGCTGTTGGCGCTGGCGCTGTGGGTGCGGCTGGATTCGCCCGGGCCGGTGCTGTACCGGCAGACCCGGGTGGGGCGCGGCGGGCGGCACTTTCGCATCGCCAAGTTCCGCACCATGCGTGTGGGGGCCGACCAGGCCGGGCCCGCCATCACCGTGGGGGCGGATGCGCGCATCACCCGCGCAGGCCACTTCTTGCGCCGCACCAAGCTCGACGAGCTGCCCCAGTTTGCCAATGTGCTGTGGGGCGACATGAGCGTGGTGGGCCCCCGGCCCGAGGTGCCGCGCTATGTGGCGCTGTACCCGCCGGACGTGGCGCAGCAGGTGTTCAGCGTGCGCCCGGGCATCACCGACCTGGCCTCGCTGGCGTTTCGCGACGAAAGCACCCTGCTGGCCCAAAGCAGCGACCCCGAGCACACCTATGTGCACGAAATCCTGCCCGCCAAGCTGCGCTACGCCTGCGAATACGCGCGCAGCCATTCGCTGTGGCTGGACCTGCGCATCATCGCCCGCACCGCCGCTGCCGTGCTGCGCAGCCCCGCGCCGGGGGAGAAGCCCTAAAATCACGGGTTTGGCTGAAACGGGCGCCGCTTCGTCCCCATTTGGCGCACGCTACCGGCCCTTGTTTTTTTGGCTGCAGCGCCTGCCCCATCTCGGCAGCCCATCCATTACCCTACCGCACCCCGGCCCATGTCTGAACAGAACACCGCAACCACGCCCGCGCCCCAGGACGACAACCAGCTTATCGCCGAGCGCCGCGAAAAACTTCGTGCCCTGCGCGACGTGCAAGCCAGCGGCGGAAGCGTTGCCTTCCCCAACAACTTCAAGCCCGCCCACCGGGCGGCCCAGCTGCATGCGGACCATGGCGGCGCCACCAATGAAGCGCTCGAAGCCAGTCCCGTCACCGTGTCCCTGGCCGGCCGCATGATGCTCAAGCGCGTGATGGGCAAGGCCAGCTTTGCCACGGTGCAGGATGGCTCGCTGGGCGAGGTGGGCGGCCGCATCCAGCTGTATGTGACGCGCGACGCGGTGGGCGAAGAGCTGTACGCCGCCTTCAAGCACTGGGACCTGGGCGACATCGTGGGCGCCGAAGGCACGCTGATGAAGACCAAGACGGGCGAGCTGTCGGTCAAAGTGAGCAGCCTTCGCCTGCTCACCAAGAGCCTGCGCCCCCTGCCCGACAAGTTCCACGGCATGGCCGACCAGGAGCAGAAGTACCGCCAGCGCTATGTGGACCTGATCACCGACGAGCAGGCGCGCAAGCGCTTCATGGCGCGCAGCAAGGCCGTGAGCGGCCTGCGCGAGTTCATGGTGAGCCACGGCTTTCTCGAAGTCGAAACGCCCATGCTGCACCCCATCCCGGGCGGCGCCAATGCCAAGCCGTTTGTCACGCACCACAACGCGCTGGAGCAGGAGATGTACCTGCGCATCGCGCCCGAGCTGTACCTGAAGCGGCTGATCGTGGGTGGCTTCGAGCGCGTGTTCGAGATCAACCGCAGCTACCGCAACGAGGGCATCTCGGTGCGCCACAACCCCGAGTTCACCATGATGGAGTTCTACGCGGCGTACTGGAACTACCTGGATCTGATGGACTTCACCGAAACGCTGATTCGCGAAGTGGCCCTGAAGGCCACGGGCTCGCTGCAGCTGAGCTACGGTGGCCGCGAGGTGGACCTGAGCCAGCCGTTTGCCCGCCTGACGATCCGCGAAGCCATCTTCCAGTACACCGAGGCGGGTGCCCATGTGGACGATGCCGCCTGGCTCACCAGCGCCTTGAAGAAGCTGGGCATGAGCGAAGAGAAAGACCGGCTCTCCACCCGGTCGCTGGCCAGCCTGCAGGTGCTGTACTTTGAAGAGACGGTGGAAGACAAGCTGTGGCAGCCCACCTTCATCATGGAGCACCCGACCGAGATCTCGCCCCTGGCCCGCGCCAACGACGCGCGGCCTGAAGTGACCGAGCGCTTCGAGCTGTACATCACCGGCCGCGAGTTCGGCAACGGTTTCAGCGAATTGAACGATGCCGAAGACCAGGCCGCCCGCTTCCACGCCCAGGTGGCCGCCAAGGACAGCGGGGACGACGAGGCCATGTTCTACGACCACGACTTCGTGCGCGCGCTGGAATACGGCATGCCCCCCACAGGAGGTTGCGGCATCGGTATCGACCGGCTCATGATGCTGCTGACCGACAGCCCCAGCATCCGCGACGTGATCCTGTTCCCCGCGTTGCGCCGGGAGGGCTGAAGCCCGCCCGCCGCTTCAGCGGCTGCATGGCCCGAGGGCGCCGCACCGTGCGCCCCGCGAAGCCCCCGAGGAGACCCACCGTGCCGTTCCCCCCCGCGAACCCCAGCCCCACCCCCTATCCACAGAGCGACCCGTTTATCTCGGGCAACCAGTTTTCGGTGCTGGTGGTGGAAGACCAGCCCTCGGTGCGCGCCGCGCTGGTGGCCGAACTGCGGCAGGCCGGCGTGACCGATATTTTCGAGGCGCCTGAAGGCGCGGCTGCGCTGCAGCTGTTCAAGGCCCACCGGCCCGACCTGGTGCTGCTGGACATCCGCCTGCCCGGCCATGATGGCTATTGGGTGGCGCAGCAGATGCGCGAGGGCGAAGCGGGCGACTGGACGCCCATCATCTTCCTGTCGGGCCTGGACAACGAACTGGACGTGTGGCGCGGCATCGAGGTGGGCGGCGATGACTATCTGGTCAAGCCCGTCAAGCCCATCGTGCTGATGGCCAAGCTGCGCGCCATGCGGCGGCTTTTGGACATGCGCCGCCGCCTGGTGGCCATGTCTGCCGAGCTGCACCGCGCCAACCAGCAGCTCAACGACATGGTGGAGCTGGACGCGCTCACCGGCCTCGTCAACCGGCGGGGGTTTGACCGCCTCCTGCACAGCGAGATCCTGGCCGCGCGGCGCGACGGCACGCCGCTGACGCTGATGCTGTGCGACCTGGACCACTTCAAGCTGTTCAACGACGCCAGCGGCCACGTGCAGGGCGATACCTGCCTGAAGGAGGTGGGCCGGCTGCTGCGCGAGGTGTGCGTGCGCCCGCGCGAGGTGGCCTCGCGCTACGGCGGCGAGGAGTTCGCGCTGATCCTGCCCAACACGCCGCGCTCGGGCGCCATGACATTTGCGCGCGCGCTGGGGCAGGTGCTGAAGGTGCGCGCCCTGCCCCACCCGGGCTCGCCGCTGGGCGCCACGCTCACCCTGTCGGGCGGCATCACCACCTGCGTGCCCGACGACAGCACCAACTCCGAAAGCATGATCATGCGGGCCGACCAGGCGCTGTATGCGGCCAAGGCCCAGGGCCGCAACCGCTTTTTCAGCTTTGAAATGCAAATGGATACCGTGGAGCAATTGCGCAGTTGAACTGGTTCACTTCTTCCTCCTTCTCCCTGGACTCCACGCAGCGCAGCGCGCAGGCGGCCACACAGAAGGCCTATTCCCGCATGCAAGTTCTCAAGACACGCCTGCCCGACTGGGTGCAGGACTGGCTCGAAGTCATCGTCCCCGGCCTGCAGATCCTGTTGATCCTGCTGGCCGCCTGGCTGCTGCAGCGCGTGCTGCGCCGCCTGGTGCGCCGCGCCAGCGCCCACTACCAGGTGCCCGATGCGCTGGTGATGCCCATGACGGGGTTGATCCGCTGGGTGATCGTGGCGAGCGCCATGCTGCTGGTGCTGGAACGCCTGGGGGTGTCGGCCACGGTGCTGTGGACGGCCTTCACCGGCTTTGCCACCGTGGGGGCCGTCGCGTTCTTTGCGGCGTGGAGCGTGCTCTCCAACCTGTTTTGCGCCATGCTGATCTTCACCGTGCGGCCCTACCGCATCGGCGAATACATCGAGGTGCTGGACACCGCCGACAAGCCTGGCGCCCGGGGCCGGGTGGTGGACATCAACCTGCTCTACACCACACTCGAAGACCACGATGGCGCACCCGCCGGGGCGTGGCTGCAGATACCGAACTCGCTGGTGTTCCAGCGGGTGGTGCGGCGATTCCACGGCATGCCGCCACCGCTGCCTGCACTTGTACCCGCGCCTGCACCCGCGCCTGGGGCCGAAGACGCGACCGCCAGCACGGTGGCGGCTGCCGCCCCGGCCCTCGCGCCTTCGATGGCAACGTCGCCCGCAACGTCGCCTGCACCTTCGCCCTCGGTGGCACCTGCACCGGTGCCGGCGGTTTCGCCAGTTCCCTGAGACCCTCGCCCGCTCAGAAGGTGTGAATGAATCCGGCGTGCCCGAGCGGGCCGCACAAACGTGCGCCATCAAGGCGCAAAGCGCAGCCATAGCTCGGGCTATGGCGAGCATTTGCAACGCCGAGGGCGTGCGTTTTTGCGGTACGAGCGGGCATGAGGGATTCGTTCACACCTTCTCAGGGCAGCAGGTCCAGCGCCTGCATGTAGGCTGGCTGCAGCATCAGCTCGTCCCAGGGCTGGGGCAGGGTTTCGGGCAGCAGGGCCAGGCGGCGCGACTCGCTGTCCACGCTGGGCTGCCAGCGGCCCTGCTTCTGCGCCTTTTCCAGGCCTTCGATGAGCTCGTCCACCGGTCGGCCGTCGCCCACGCTCTGGTTGCACAGCAGCACCAGGTCGCAACCGGCGTCCAGCGCCGCCACGGCGGCATCGGTGTAGCTCACCACCTGGCCGTCCAGTCGGCGGGCGCCTTCCATGCTCAGGTCGTCGCTGAAGATGGCGCCGTCAAAGCGCATCTGGCGGCGCAGGATGTCCTGCAGCCAGCGTCGGGAGAAACCCGCCGGGCGGCTGTCCACCTTGGGGTAGATCACGTGCGCGGGCATGACGCTGGTGAGCGTGTTGCTGAGCCAGGGGTACGGCGCGGCGTCGTCCGCCAGAATGGCCTTGAGGCTGCGTTTGTCCACAGGCACTTCGGTGTGCGAGTCGGCCTGCACGAAGCCGTGCCCCGGAAAATGCTTGCCGCAGTTGGCCATGCCCGACTGCAGCAGGCCGTGCATCAGGCTTTTGGCCAGCAGGGCCACCACGCGCGGGTCGCGGTGGAAGGCGCGGTCGCCAATCACACCGCTCTCGCCAAAGTCCAGGTCCAGCACGGGCGTGAAGCTGAAGTCCACGCCACAGGCGCGCAGCTCGCTGCCCAGCACATAGCCTGCAGCCGTCGCCGCGCTGGTGGCGCGCAGGGCGCCGGTGCCCGGGCCGGCCTTGCCGTCGCCCTGCATCCACAGCTCGCCGAATGCGCTCATGGGCGGCAGGTGGGTGAAGCCATCGGTGCGAAAGCGCTGCACGCGGCCGCCCTCGTGGTCCACGCAGATGAGCAGGTCGTCCCGCACGGCCTTGATGCTGCTGGTGAGCTGCAACAGCTGGGCGCGGTCCTGCCAGTTGCGCGCGAACAGGATGACGCCGCCGGTCAGCGGGTGCGCGAGGCGGCGGCGGTCGTCGGCGCTGAGGGTGGTGCCTGCGACATCCAGGATCAGGGGAGCGTGTTCGGTCATGGTGCTGGGAAGATGTTTGCTATTAACAATATAGCTATCAGCGCTAATCCATAAAGCGCTGGAGCCGTTTTTTATTCAAATTTTTCCACCACGCAGAAGCTGGCGGCGTAGTCGGACTCGTCGGTCACGCTCAGGTGGGCCCTGAGGCCCCGCGCCTCGAACCATTCCTTGAGCGCGCCGTGCAGCACGATCACGGGCTGGCCGCTGGCGAGCTTGGCCACTTCGCAGTCGCGCCAGGTCATGGGCATGCGCATGCCCAGGCCGATGGCCTTGCTGAACGCCTCCTTGGCCGAGAAGCGCGTGGCCAGATAGCGCAGGCCGCGGTCGGGCCAGCGCGCGCTGCGTTCGTGCCAGGTGCGCAGCTCGCCCTCGGCCAGCACCTTCTGCGCAAAGCGCTCGCCATGCCGCCCCAGGCTGGCCTGGATGCGGCGCACATCGCAGATGTCGGTGCCGATGCCGTAGATCATTCAAATACCCGTCAAATTTGGCCTCAGCGCTTATCCATCAAGCGCTGACAGCTATCAATTCAGGAGTTAGCGGACGACTGGCTTCCTTTTTCGATGCAGGCGAGATAGGCCTGCACCGTGGCGGCGTAGCCCAGCTCCAGCGCGTCGCCGATCAGCGCGTGGCCGATGGAGACTTCGAGCACGCCAGGCACCTCGCGCACAAAGGCGGCCAGGTTGTCGCGGTTGAGGTCGTGCCCCGCGTTCACGCCCAGGCCCACATCCAGCGCAGCCCGGGCCGCTGCGGCGTAGCGCCCGATCTGGTGGGCCTGCTGGGGCGTGCCCCAGGCGGCGGCATAGGGCTCGGTGTACAGCTCCACACGGTCAGCGCCCACCGCCCGGGCGGCGGCCATCTGCTCGGGCAGCGGGTCCATGAACAGGCTCACGCGCACGCCCAGGGCCTTGCATTCGGCAATCAGCGGCGCCAGGCGTTCGGCGTCTTGCGGAAAGCTCCAGCCGTGGTCGCTGGTGAACTGGTCTTCGCTGTCGGGCACAAAGGTGGCCTGGTGCGGCCGAACCTGGCGGATGAAGTCCATCAGGTTCTGCGAGGGGTTGCCCTCGATGTTGTATTCGCGGTCCGGCCAGGCTTTCATCAGCGCGGCCAGCTCGCGCACGTCGTGGCTGCGGATGTGGCGCTCGTCCGGCCGGGGGTGCACGGTGATGCCCTGGGCGCCAGCCTGCAGGCACAGCTCGGCCGCGCGCGTGACGCTGGGAATGCCGAGGTGGCGCGTGTTGCGCAGCAGGGCCACCTTGTTGACGTTGACCGAGAGGGCCGTGCGGTGCGGGGTGTGGGAGGTCATAGGGATTGCAGGTCGATCATGAGCTGGCGGGTGCGCAGCACCGGGCTGCCGCAATGGTATTGCAGCACGGCGCGCAGCTGGGGCTTGAGCTCTGCCGCCACGGGCGCGCAGGCGCGCAGGGTGGCGGTGTAGCTGGCGGCGTCGTCGAGCGCTCGCTGCAGCGCCTGCCACTGGCTGCCCGCCAGGCTGGCGCGGTCGGCCGCCGACGCCGCGCGCAGCCCGCCCTCGGGCACCAGCGTGTAGCGCTGATCGGGCACCAGTGGCGTGAGCGTCAGGGTCTGCACGTCCAGGCCGGGCAGCAGGCCGATCTCGCGCAGCAGCAGCAGCTCGAAGCTGCGCAGCACCGGCTCCAGCAGCTCGGGCGCCGTGGCGGCCCCGGGTTCGCCCGCCAGCACGCGCACCACGCCGGCATAGGCTTCGAACAGTGCGGTATGCGGGTCGGCGCGCGCCAGCAGGCGCAGCAGCAGCTCGTTGAGGTACAGGCCCGACAGCAGCGCATCGCCCGTGGGCATCACATGGCCGCCCAGCCACTCCGCCCCCTTGAGGGTGTGGATGTCGGCGTCGCCGTCGCCCGCCAGCGTGTAGGTGAGCGCCACGGGCTGCAGCGGCAGCAGCACGGGGCGAAAGTTGGAGCTGGGCTTCTTGGCACCCTTGGCCACCAGCGCCACGCGCCCCTGACGGCGGCAGAAGACCTCCAGGATCAGGCTGGACTCGCTCCAGTCGTAGCTGTGCAGCACATACGCGGGCTCATCGGCAATGCGCTTGGCGGCAGCCACGGTGCGGTCGGATCAGTGAGGGGGATGGAAGGTCGAGGCCGCAGCAAACCGCCGTGATCTACGGCTGTTGCCTCTATGGAGCTTTGTCAGCAGTCGATGCTCATTCGTAGCCAAAGGAGCGAACCCGGGCTTCGTCATCTGCCCAGCCCGACCGCACCTTGACCCACAGCTCCAGGAACACCTTGGCGTCCATGAGCTTTTCGAGTTCCTGCCGCGCCTCGGTGCCGATGCGCTTGAGGCGCTCGCCCTTGTCGCCGATGACCATCATCTTGTGGTTGTCGCGCTCGACCACGATGGTGGCTGCGATCTTGACCAAGCGCTTGTGCTGCTTGCTCTTTTCCTCGTCGAACTTGTCGATGACGACGGTGGAGGTGTAGGGCAGCTCATCGCCGGTGAAGCGGAACAGCTTCTCACGCACGGTTTCGCTGGCGAGGAATTTCTCGCTGCGGTCGGTCAGCTCGTCCTCGGCATACCACCAGCCCTGCTCGGGCAGGTATTTGGCGCAGATGCCGAACAGGCGCTCGATGTCGCCCTTGTTCTTGGCCGACATGGGCACGAACTCGGCGAACGGATGGCGCTCTTGCATGTCGCGCAGCCAGGGGGCGATCTCGGCGCGGCGGTGCACCATGTCGAGCTTGTTGGCCACCAGCAGCGTGGGGATGCCGGGCTTGAACAGCGAGAGCACCTTGGCGTCGGCCAGCGTGAAGTTGCCGGCCTCGACCACAAAAAGAATCAGGTCCACGTCGCCGATGGCGCCCATCACGGTCTTGTTGAGCGACTTGTTGAGCGCCGTGGCGTGCCGCGTCTGAAAGCCCGGCGTGTCCACAAAGATGAACTGCGTCTGCTCGCGCGTGCGGATGCCGGTGATGCGATGCCGCGTGGTCTGCGCCTTGCGCGACGTGATGCTGATCTTCTGCCCCACCAGCGCGTTGAGCAGCGTGGACTTGCCCACGTTGGGTTTGCCCACGATGGCGATCACCCCGCAACGCTGGCCCGGCTGGGCCGCAGGCGTTCCCGCCGCTGCCAGCATGGCTTCAAGGTCATTTTGGGCCGGAGCGCTTTCTGCATCTGCGCTGGCAGCTACATCTTTAGTAGCATCGTTCATCATTTGTTGTTCGCTTTCAATGTCGCCAGCATGGCTGCGGCTGCGGCCTGCTCGCCGGCGCGGCGCGATCCACCGATGCCCCGCTCGGTGACGCCCAGCTCGGCGATTTCGCATTCGACGTCGAAGGTCTGGCGGTGGGCCGCCCCGACAGTGGCCACCACTTTGTACTGCGGCAGCTTCATTTTGCGGCCCTGAAGCCACTCCTGCAAAGCGGTTTTGGGGTCTTTGGACGCCGCCTGCATCTGCGGGTTGATCTCCACCCCCTGGAAGAGGCGGTGCACCAGCGCCTCCGCACTCGCGTAGCCCGCGTCCAGATAGACCGCGCCAATCAGAGCCTCCAGCGCATCCGCGAGGATGGAGGGGCGCTGCTGCCCGCCGGATTTCGACTCGCCCTCGCCCAGGCGCAACACCTCGGGCAGCTTGAGCCGCAGCGCGAGCTGGTGCAGCGTGTCCTGCTTGACGAGGTTGGCCCGCACCCTGGAAAGATCCCCCTCGGGCATTGCCGCAAGCCGCTGGTACAGCAGGCTGGACACTGCGAGATTCAGCACCGAGTCGCCCAGAAACTCCAGCCGCTCGTTGTGGTCCGCAGAAAAACTGCGGTGCGTGGTGGCGCGCCGCAGCAACGAGGGATCGGAAAAGACATGCTGCAGACGGTCCTGCAGCGCACTAAGACCTGCAATCACCTATTTCGTCTGCCCTTCAAACCGGTAGACCAGGAAGGCCGGGCCCGCCAGCGGGATCTCGCGCGAGTATTTGTACGACACGACGGTCTTGCCTCCGCGCTTTACAACGTCCAGGTCCTTCCCTTGGATGGACTTTATATCGTCAATAGCGGCTGCACGGTCAAATGCTGCCTGCACCCCCTGCACGGTTGTCTCAAACTTTGCCTTTTCCGCCGCCCGATTAATCGCAACGTTCTCGAGAAATATAGGAACGGACTGCCCGCCAATTGCAAAAGCGGCCACTGCGAACACCCCTAAGAACACGAGGCCAAAGAACGACAGCCCCCGCTGACGCGAGCGGCTGGCGGTGCGATGCATGGTCATAACTACCCTCTCCTTGTATTCGATGACCGGCCCGTGTCAGTGAAACGGACCAATGCGCTTGAGATTGCTGAAATTCATCCAGACGAAGAAGGCCTTGCCCACGATGTTGCCCTCGGGCACAAAACCCCAGTAGCGCGAGTCCAGGGAGTTGTCGCGGTTGTCGCCCATCATGAAGTAGTGGCCCTCAGGCACCTTGCAGGTGACGCCTTCGACACTGTAGCGGCAGTTTTCGCGGTAGGCAAAGTTCGTCGCCCCCTGCACGAACGCAGGCGCGTCGGGGTTGTTCAGCAGCCGGTGCGGACGGCCCCCGAGTTGCTCCTCGAACTGCTTGAAATAGCGCATCGAATCTTCTTCGAAGAAATCCGGCGCCGCCTGGGTCGGCACGGCCTGGCCATTGATGGTCAGGCGCTTGTTGATGTAGGCCACTTCATCGCCTGGGACGCCCACCACGCGCTTGATGTAGTCCAGGCTGGGCTGGGGCGGATAGCGGAACACCAGCACATCGCCACGCTGCGGCTTGCTGCCCTCGGTGATCTTCGTGTGGATCACGGGCAGCCGAACGCCATAGGTGAACTTGTTCACCAGAATGAGGTCGCCCACCAGCAGCGTGGGAATCATGGAGCCCGACGGGATCTTGAACGGCTCGAACAGAAACGAGCGCAGAAGGAAGACGGCCGCGATTACCGGAAAAAGGCCAGCCGTCCAGTCCAGCCACCAGGGCTGCATGAGGATGCGTCCCTTGGCCTCGTCCGCATCCACATCGACCTGGCGGATGCCCATGCGGTCCAGCTCAGCGCGGCGCTGGGCGGCGGCATCCTCGATGGCCTGCGCGGCACGCCGGCGGCGCGGCAGGAAATAGAGCCGCTCGGCCACCCAGTAGGCCCCAGTGACGACCGTGGCCAGGAACAGCAACAGGGCGAAGTTGCCTTCGAGCATGCCCGTGTACCAGGCACCGATGTAGCCCGCGAAGGCCGCCAGGACCATCGCGGTCAGGATCTGCATGAACTGCATCAGTCTTCCACCTGCAAAATGGCCAGAAACGCCTCTTGCGGCACCTCGACCGAGCCAATCTGTTTCATGCGCTTCTTGCCCGCCTTCTGCTTTTCCAGCAGCTTGCGCTTGCGGGTGATGTCGCCGCCGTAGCACTTGGCCAGCACGTTCTTGCGCAAGGCCTTGATGGTTTCGCGCGCGATGATGTTGGCACCGATGGCCGCCTGGATGGCCACGTCGAACATCTGGCGGCTGATGATCTCGCGCATCTTGGCCGCCACGGCGCGCCCGCGATAGGCCGACTGGCTGCGGTGCACGATGATGGACAGCGCATCCACCTTCTCGCCGTTGAGCAGGATGTCCACCTTCACCACGTCGGACGCGCGGTACTCCTTGAACTCATAGTCCATCGACGCATAGCCGCGCGAGACGGATTTGAGCTTGTCGAAGAAGTCCAGCACGATTTCACCCAGCGGCAGCTCGTAGGTGAGCATCACCTGCCGACCGTGGTAGGCCATGTTGATCTGCACGCCACGCTTTTGGTTGGCGAGCGTCATTACGGGGCCCACGTAGTCCTGGGGCATGTAGAGATGCACCGTGACGATGGGTTCGCGGATCTCCTGGATCTTGCCCTGCTCGGGCATCTTGGAGGGGTTCTCCACCATGATGACTTCGCCATCCCCCTTGACCACCTCGTACACCACGCTGGGCGCGGTGGTGATCAGGTCCTGGTCGAACTCACGCTCCAGGCGCTCCTGCACGATCTCCATGTGCAGCAGGCCCAGAAAGCCGCAGCGGAAACCGAAGCCCAGCGCCTGCGACACCTCGGGCTCGAAATGCAGCGAGGCATCGTTGAGCTGCAGCTTCTCCAGCGCGTCGCGCAACTGGTCGTATTCGCTGGCCTCCGTCGGGTACAGGCCCGCGAACACCTGGGGCTGGATTTCCTTGAAGCCGGGCAAGGCCTGTTCAGCGGGGCCCTGGTTGTTCGGGAGCTTCTTTTCGAGCGTGATGGTGTCGCCCACCTTGGCGGCCTTGAGCTCCTTGATGCCCGCAATGATGTAGCCCACCTCGCCCGCATTCAGCGCATCGCGCGGCGAGTTGGCCGGAGTGAACACGCCCAGGTTGTCGGCGTAGTAGGCGGCGCCCGAAGCCATCATCTTGAAGCGCTCGCCCTTGAGCAGGCGCCCGTCCACCACACGCACCAGCATCACCACGCCCACATAGGGATCAAACCAGCTGTCGATGATCATCGCGCGCAGCGGGGCGTCGGGATTGCCGCGGGGCGCGGGCACCTTGGCCACGATCAGTTCGAGGATCTCATCGATGCCCATGCCGGTCTTGGCAGAGCACGGAATCGCATCGGTGGCATCGATGCCGATCACGTCCTCGATCTCGGCCTTGGCGTTGTCGGGGTCGGCCTGCGGCAGGTCCATCTTGTTGAGCACCGGCAGCACTTCAACCCCCAGGTCCAGCGCGGTGTAGCAGTTGGCCACGGTCTGCGCTTCCACGCCCTGCGATGCATCCACCACCAGCAATGCACCTTCGCATGCAGACAGTGAGCGGCTCACTTCGTACGAGAAGTCCACATGGCCCGGCGTGTCGATCAGATTGAGGTTGTAGACCTGTCCATCACGGGCCTTGTACTGCAGCGCAGCGGTCTGCGCCTTGATGGTTATCCCACGCTCTTTTTCAATGTCCATCGAGTCCAGGACCTGGGCTTCCATCTCGCGATCGGCCAAGCCCCCGCAGCGCTGGATCAAGCGGTCGGCCAACGTCGACTTGCCGTGGTCGATGTGGGCGATGATGGAAAAATTTCTGATGTGCTTCATCAACGGAAAGCGTCAAGTGATTGAATTAAAACGGCGCCCACAAGAAAAAAGGGCGCGTCGAGTGGCGACGCGCCCTGAACCAACAATCATTGGCAACTGCGATAGTTGGAGCTTCATTGTAGGCAAAAAGCCCGCCTGAGGAAGGCCGGGATCCACCCGACCGGGCGAGTTGTCACGCTGCAACAAGGATTTTATACACAAGTTATACACAGTCGGTGCCGCAACAACGCTGGACAACTTGTGGGTGAGCTGTGGATCAGCTGTGCATTGCACCCGCGCATCCCGCATCGTGAAGCCCACCCTTGCCAATATGCTCATTCAGGTTGATCAAAGCCCGATATTCTATCGAAACCCATCGAAGCGGCTGCCAAAAGTTAGCAAAAACTAACATCTAACCCCTGACGAAAAAGGTGGGCGGAGCCGCGCCCGGGCCTGCACCGATCGGGATAGGGGACAGTCATTGTAGACTGCGCCCCTCCCACACCACCCGGCATGCGGATCCGCACCGGGCGGTTCGAGAGTTTGAGGTCATGAGAGT